>JACZYK010000180.1 GCA_022571135.1 Bacteroidota bacterium | reverse complement strand
AAGGCATTCCCTCCGCCTGTGAGAATAGATCATGAAAGAGTTCTTTCATTCTATCGTAAATCGGATATCTGGCATCGGCCACGTATCTGCGAGCCGGTATCCGTCCGGCCAGGGGTCATCGGGATCGAGCATGTGCTGGTGCATCCCCGTTATCCACGCTCTTCCGGATATCGAGGGTACGATCGCGGGTTTTGCGCCGAGCGAGGTTTCCTCTACGATTCGGCACTGAAATTCGGAACCGATGATAGACAGCGCCCGGTACCGGTCGCCCTTTTTCATCTGCCCCTTCGCGTGCAGCACAGCCATGCGAGCCGAGCAGCCCGTGCCGGTCGGCGATCGATCTACTTTGCCGGGTCGGATAGCAACAGCGTTCGGCCCGGTCAGTACACCATTTTCCTCCGTCAGCGGGCCCGCGAACTGACAGAAGGAAAGGTGACTCCAGTTCGAATTCTGAGGATGGGTGAAACCGAGCTGCTCATTGGCAGCCGTCGTGATCTTCATCCCGGTCTCGGCGATATCGCGGGCCTCTTCCGGAACGATCTCGAATCCCAGAGCCGCGGCTTCAACGATCACGAAGCTGTCTCCGCCATAGGCGGTATCGACCACGATTGTTCCGATTCCTTCAACTTCCAGATGCGCATCGAGACGGTCGGCGAACGATGGGACGTTGATAATGGTGATCCTTTCCGCTTTGCCGTTTCGACATTCGGCACGAGCCTCTACTATTCCGCCGGGCGCCTCCAGAACGAGGTGGGTTTCGGGCTCCTGCATAGGTAGAATACCCGTGTCCAGCAATACCGTGGCAACGCAGATCGAGTTTGATCCCGACATGGGTGGCGTATACTCCGGCTCCATGATGATCCAGCCCATCTGCGCGCGCGGATCCTTTGGAGGGACGAGAAGATTGACATGCCGGAATACGCCGCCTCTCGGCTCATTGAGGACAAATTTGCGCAATCCATCGTCCTCCTCGATGAAGGTGCGCTGCTCCCACAGGGTATCCCCCGGGGGAGGGGCAACGCCGGCGACGATGACGTCGCCGACCTCTCCCTCGGCGTGACAACTCACGACATGGATAACTTTTGTTGATCGCATCTCTCATGCCTCGTCCGGTTAGTAGATTTTCGGGCCGTTTTCCCGGGTAGAAAAACGACGGTTGATCTCTGTTATTGCGAGTCGTTTTTATCTGTAATTCGTGTAAGACGCAGGTATTTGAATTCGACTTCGGAGCCTTCTGCCTGAATGGCAATCTGGCCTTCACTCGCTGTCGCCTCGGTGCCATGATTAACCAGGTCGCCATTCACCCACACCTTGATCGTGTTTCCGAGGGCCTCAACGACCATGACATTCCACTCACCGACAGGATTCTCTGAGTTGTCGGTCAGGTTGACGATGCGACGTTTTTTGCCTTCTGTAATCCCCCATTCGGCCTCGGGGCCACGCCGCCCAACCATGTCGGGTACGGAGATGTCTTCGACGATGCACCAGAAGTCTCCGGCGTTTTCATGCATCATCTGAACTTCGATGGACCTGGGAAACATCCCGTACAGCGCGCGTGGAGTCGAAGCATGGATGAGCACCCCGCAGTTGCCGGGCGTGGCCGCGAAACGGTATTCGAGTTCCAGTCGGTAATTGCTGTAAATCGCATCGGTGATCAGGTGCCCCAGTGGCTCTGCGAGACTGACGAGAAATCCGTCGCGTACGATGAAGGGACTGCTGAGGGTCGAGTCACTATCCATGGCCGGAACATCGACATGCCACCCCTCGAGATCTCGGCCATTGAAGAGGTCCGTTGTCTGCGGAGGTGAAGCGCACGAAAGACATGTGATTGCAGCGACTAAAAATGACGCGATTTTTTTCATAACAGTGACTCGCGGAAGTCTTCAAGGCTTAAGAACGAGCCTCTCGGCTCAGTTCGTGGAGACTGTTATGTAATCAATCGAAGACAGACCGGCAAGCGTGCAATCGAGAAGAAATAATTGGTTACCGATCGTCTCCCGGGCCGACGTCGCTTAAAGACGCTCATCTCCCTCTAAGATGGCGATATGAGCTATATTTCTTTCCAATACACCCGTCCAGAACGTCGTTAATGTCAGACGAACTCTTTTCCAGACGAGAAATATGATCATGCGCCGTCCCATCCGCCTCAACTTTTTTAGGTACGTCCTCTGCACTGCATCTCTCGTTGGTATTACGGGATGCGGTTCCCCCGGCGGTGATGCCTCGGTGGCCGGTTATTCGAATTCCCGCGAGGGAATGCGCTTCGAAATACGGCTTGACCACGCGGCCCTGGAAGGTGTGGCTGCCCTGGGGCTGGAAACTCCGATAACAGGGCGCGTCTTTGTGGTCGTCTCGCGCGACGGGGAGAGGGAGCCACGGCAACAAATCGGGGTAAGCGGTGTGCCATTCTGGGGACGTGACGTGATCGGTCTCACCGGAGGCGATACGGTAACGCTGGCGTCGGGCGACGCTGAGGTTCGCGGATTTCCCATCAAAGAGATCGCCGACCTTCCGGCGGGAGAATATTACGTACAGGCCCATCTATCGGTCTACACGACGTTCGAGAGGGCCGACGGCCATACGGTCGCGATGCATCTGAATTCCGGCGCAGGGCAAAGTCTGTGGCGAGCACCGGGTAATGTGCACAGCGCCAGTAGGCGCATGACCCTGAATCCGACTCGCTCCATGACAGTCGAACTCAGGCTCGACACGGTGATCCCGCCAACCGAGCCGCTGGGTGATGGCGGCGTGCTGCAGCAGGGCAATCCACAGGATACCGAGCGGGTCAAGTTCATCAAGATTAGAAGTGAGACTCTGTCGGAGTTCTGGGGCCAGCCCATGTATATCGGCGCCAACGTGCTGCTACCGGAAGGCTACGATGAAGACGTGAGCGTCTCATATCCGGTTCTCTATCAGCAGGGTCATTTTCCTGGGCCGCGGGCACCGCTCGGATTTACGGAGGGCCGGGAGGGACGCTCGGCGGGATTTTCCGAATACTGGACCTCCGGGGAGGCGCCCCGTATGATCGCCGTTTCGTTTCGGGACGCCAATCCTTACTACGACACCTCCTATTCGGTCAACTCCGCCAACGTGGGACCATACGGCGATGCCATCATCGAAGAACTCATACCGTATCTCGAGGAGCATTTTCGAATCATTCCGGAAGCCTGGGCGCGCTTTGTTTCCGGAGGTTCGACGGGCGGCTGGGAAGCCCTTGCGATGCAGGTGTTCTATCCGGACGAGTTCGGCGGCGCGTGGGGCTCGTGCCCGGATCCGGTCGATTTTAATTACTACCAGATCGTGAATGTGTACGAGGACGACAACGCTTACACGACGAGCAACGACTGGCACACGATCGAGCGGCCGAATGCGCGGCGTTATGACGGCAACATCCGATCGACGGTTCGCCAGGAGAATTATCTGGAGTTGGCTTCCGGACCAAACAGCCGATCCGGCGGGCAGTGGGCGATCTGGGAAGCCGTTTTCAGTCCGGTCGGCGAGGACGGCTATCCCCGCCCGATCTGGGACCCGGTGACCGGAGTCATCGACCACGAGACGGCCGAATACTGGCGCGCAAATTACGATATCCACGCACACCTGCGAGCGAACTGGGAAACTTTAGGACCAAAGCTCGACGGCAAGCTCCACATCGCTGTCGGTGACATGGACTCGTACTACCTGGACAACGCCGTCTATCTGCTCGAAGAGTTCCTGACTTCGGCTACCGGTCCGCGCGTAGAGGCGTCGGTCCAATACGGTCGTCGGAAACCTCATTGCTGGAGCGGTTACAGCCCCACGCGTCCGGGCGAGGATATGACCACTGTCGAGATGGTCCAGATCGTCGCCGACCATTTCCGCGAGCATGCTCCGATGGGGGCGGATCTCAGGTGGTGGTCGCGGTGATCGGCAGTTCGCCCCTTGTTCGTATTCAATAAGGCGGGTATTTTCAACGATCAACGAAAACCCGGAACCGAAGAATGCGATTCCGTTTGTCTGAGCGATCAGGTATCGGCGATGAATGCCCTTCCGGGCGGATGTCGCCCAGCCTGATGCCGCTTGTTTTCGTCCTCGGGATCGCGCTTCTGTCTTCCTGTAGTACGATATCCCACAGCGTCTCCACGCCCGACGCGGAGGCGACGGTTGCTGCCGGACAAGCAAGAGCCGTCCAGCCGGGTGCGCCTGGAGAGTCTACCAGGGTGCTCACGCACGAAGAGCTAACCGCGGATCCGGGTCCTCTTCATACCGAAGCGGATGGTCGCTTCATGCAGGGGATGATAGCCCACCATGCACAGGCGCTTGACATGACGAGCCTGATACCGACGCGCTCGGACCGTCCGGATCTCCTTCTTCTGTCCGAGCGCATCGAGATTTCTCAGAAGGGTGAGATCCAGTGGATGCAGAACTGGCTGAGGCTACGGAATGAGATTGCGCCGGAGGGTGTTGCGCAACCTATGAAAGGCCTGGGCCACGGGGAGGAGATGCTCATGCCGGGGATGCTTACGCGCAACGAGATGGACGAGCTGGCTTCGGCCGCTGGGGATGCTTTCTATAGTCTTTTTCTGAAGTACATGATCGCTCACCACGAAGGCGCGCTGGTCATGGTTTCAGACCTTTTTTCAAATGACGGTGCTGCACAGGATTCGGATAGTTACCGTTTCGCATCCGACGTGGTCTCAGACCAGCTCATGGAGATCACGCGTATGCAGGCAATGTTTGAGGCAGCTCGTTAACAAGAACCACAAAAAAACGGAAATGAAAGCCACGATGAACGCTGACGCAAGACCGGAAAACAGGCTCGTTATATCCATACGCATTGGATTATTGACGCTTTTATTCGGGCTGTTTTACGCGGCCCCTCCAAGCTACGCACAGGTCGACTCGGCGGTCGAAGAAACCGGGGAGGCAGTATGGGAATGGGACGCGTCCGATCCTCGGATCGGGCTCCGCGCCGGGGTCCATGATGCCGAATACGCAGCCACCAATGTGCGGCATCTGGCCAATCTTCCTAAACCGGACGGATTCACTTCGGAGCAAGCGACCGGGGGAACCGTGTGGAACACAGATATCGCATTCGTAGACGACTATGTTTTCGTCGGTAACTATCGAGGCTTCAATGTTTATGACATCTCCGATCCGACTAATCCGCACTTGAAGGTGTCGGTAGTCTGTCCCGGTGGTCAAGGAGATCTCTCGGTCTATGGATACCTGCTGTTCATGTCAGTCGAAGAAACAAGAGGCCGTCTGGACTGCGGGATTCAGGGGGTGCAGCAAGAGGTAAGCGATGAGCGTTTTCGGGGCGTCCGCATCTTCGATATCAGCGATATCGAAACGCCGAGGCAGGTTGCGGCCGTGCAGACCTGTCGGGGATCTCATACGCATTCATTGGTTCCCGACCCAAACGACGAAAACATCCTTTACGTTTATGTATCCGGTACAGGTGACGTACGACCGTCAGAAGAACTTGAAGGGTGCTCAGCTCTGGATCCCGAAGAAGATCAGAACACCTCTTACTTTAGGATCGAAGTCATACACGTGCCGCTCGATGCACCGCATGATGCAAAAATCGTCGGAGGGCCGCGCGTATTCGAGGACCGGGAGACTGGAGATATCGCCGGTCTGTGGCGAGGAGGCGATCACGGTCCCAGAACGCAGACTACGAGCGCAACCGATCAGTGCCACGACATAACGGTCTATTCGGAAATCGGGCTGGCCGCGGGAGCCTGCTCGGGCAATGGGATCATTCTGGACATTTCTGACCCGGTAAATCCAGTCCGAATCGAGGAGGTCAGCGACACGAATTTTGCCTACTGGCACTCGGCCACCTTCAACAACGATGGCACAACCGTGCTATTCAC
>JACZYK010000179.1 GCA_022571135.1 Bacteroidota bacterium | reverse complement strand
CGTGAAATGTGAGCGGTTCAACGATCCCTGCTTTCTTCCGATAATTGGTGAACGATCTACTAGCCCTGTTGCAGAATGCATGTGTGCTGCGACTGGCTTTCCGGAATCGGGGAGATGCAAAAACAAATGGGCATTCGCTACGGTACGTAATTTTTTTGAGTACATCGAGAGCCGTTTCGCTTATCGCGATAGATGACTGCTTCCGCGACTTCTGTTTCTGAATCCAAAGTGTGCGTAACTTCCAGTTAATGTCCTCCCAGCGAAGTCGCCCAAGCTCGGAAATCCTCATCCCGCTCAAATATGCGAACTTGAAAAGCGGAATCAGCCAGAGCAGATCACTTTTGGCGCAGTGACCTCGTGCACGTTCATTTTTGATCGCATAATCAATTAAAATAACATCACATATCCTCGTCAGGTCATCCCAACGGACGACTCGCGGACGGGCTTCTTCCGGACGAGGAATCGGTATGGCATCAAGTGGTGATGTTTTGAGATACCCACGCTTCACGCACCAGTTGAAGTAGACGCGGAGTATCCGGTATCGCTGCTTCCTTGTCGATTCAGCAACGTCATAACCGTAAATGACAGACGACAATTCGGCGGACGTCAGCGCCTCTATTTTTACGAACGCGCTGCTCAATTCTCGACGGAAAAGAGATAGTACGCTCTCGTAACTGATAATCGTGGCGACCGAGACCAGAGATTCTTTCTCGCTCAGGAATTCTGCTACTGCATCCGAGAAACGCTTGGGAGCCCGTGAACGCCCATGACACTCATCGACTGTTTGTACCCACGGATCCCATCGGCCTCGAATGTAGGCTGAATCAAGGGAGACTAGTAGCCTTTTTGCGTCCGTTCGACGACGAGTGCGCAGGGATAGGCGTATGCGTCGGGGAGTGCGTCTAGCGTTGTACCACTGCCCATAGTAATACGTTCTGCGCTTATAGAGTGATGCCATATTGACTTCCTCAGTCTCATGCATTCACTACCTCCAGAGTGTACCCATTCTTGGCAGCAGTCTTTTCGCCTACCTCGGCAGGCGCTCGTCCATATCCGCGACCACGTATGCCATGACGGCCATCGCGGCCACGCAGAGGCCCATGTCGCGGGGATCGAGCTTGTCGACGGTGTCGGCCGGCGTGTGGTGGTACCAGAAATACCTGCTTCCGTCCACGCTGAGGCCCATCCCGGGTACGCCCTCTCGCATGATGGGGCCTATGTCTGCGCCCCCGCCGCCGCGCGTGATCGCCCCCGACTCTATCCGATCGAGCAGACGCCCGACTTCCCTTACTATTTCGAACGCCGCGTCGCTTCCGGAGAATCCGAATCCCCTGGGTTTGAAAACGCCTGCGTCCGACTCCATCGCCAGGATATGGTCGTCGAGCTGATCCCTGTGGGCGTCACGGTATCCGGCGCCGCCGCGACCTCCATTTTCCTCGTTCGTCCAACCCACCACGCGAATCGTACGCCGGGCCCGCAGCCCCAGCTCCTTCATCAGGCGAAGCGCTTCCCAGGCCGCCACGACGCCGCCGGCGTCGTCCATCGCACCCGTTCCTACATCCCAGGAATCGATATGACCCCCGAGAACGACGATTTCGTCCGGAAACTCCGATCCCACGATCTCGCCCATAACGTTCCGCGACGGCGCATCGGGCAACCAGACGTCGTCCATGTTGAGACGCACGACGATTCTCTGCCCGCGATCCTGCATGCGCTGCATCATCATGGCATCCTCCATCGTGAGAGCGGCATGAGGAATTCTGGGGACTTCATCGGAGTATCGCATGGCGCCCGTATGGGGCGTAGACAACGAAACCGGACCGACGGAGCGAATCAGGCTCGCGACAGCCCCGACCTCGGCCGCACGTATCGCGCCTGTGCTTCGATACTGAACGGTCTGACCGTAGGTCGTGAAAGCGACGTTGTACAGTACGATTTTACCCCTGGCTTCCTCCGCCCTGGCCTCCAGTTCGTCGTAGGAATTGACGACAAGAACCTCACCCGTTATCCCCTCCGGAGCGGTCCCAATCGTTCCACCCAGCCCCAGAATGCGAAGGTCCGCAACCCTGGGCTCGATCATCATGAGGGTTTCTTCTCCCCTCACCCAGTGCGGCACCATCACGGCCTCTCCCCGCACGTTATCGAGTCCGTCTGCGTTCATTTCTTCGATAATCCAGTCGATTGCGTCTTCCAGATTCCGGGATCCACTGATCCGGGGGCCGAAGGTATCCGTCAGCTCGGCCAGGCGGTCGTAGGCAAAGCTGTCGGCCAGTGCGGCGTCGATCAACTGGTCGGCAACCTCGCGATAAGTCTCATAGATTGATCCGGAGCCGCCCGCCTGACGGGCCAGGGCGACCGGCGCGAGAGTCAGCACCGATAGGGCGACGAGAATAAAAGTGAGGTGCGTAATTCGGCGCATGAAAAAGCGGATTTGAAGGAAACGATTTCAGACGGTGCAGAATCTACGGCGTCGACGGCGATGACGAAAGGCGAGGAATCGATGCGATTTGTTTCGAGAAGGGCCTCCATCCGCCTCTTCGAGGGGAAACGTAATTCGCAGGGCTCTCCTTCAGGCGCGAAACTGATCCACTTCGGCAGAGTCTATCGTGACCCACGAACCGACCGGATTTTATTATGCGTGGCCTCATCGTTCTCCTTCTTCCGTTTGCTCTGTGTGTTCCTGTGAATGCACAGGCGCGCCCAGGCGCCGCCGTACAGATCTATCCGGCCGGACAGACGGCCGTTGTCCAGCTCAATTTGCCGTTGGAATCGCGGTATGAAGCTGGATTCCACGCCGGCTACAACCGTACCAGACGACGTGACTGGGGTGTTCACGACGACGAACGCGGCGGCGGGCCGGGTCTCGGGCTGAGCTTAAAGAGATTCGTACGCCCGGAATCAGAAGACTGGTTTTATGGATTGCGTATCGATCTCTGGTCACTGGCAATAGACTGGTACGATACCGAGCCCGAGTGCTCGGGAGCAGCGTCCGAATGCCGCTTGTCCGGCGACTCCAGAATTCTCGTTTTCCAACCCACCGTCGAGGCCGGATACAGAATCTTCGCCCGCGGTCTCAAGGTCGATTTAGCTCTCTCCTTCGGGCGAGAAATCAACGTCCAGACTCGCGGCTTGCCCGTGGGCGAGGGCATTATTCTTCTTGCCGGCGCATCGGTTACCTTCTAGGGCGCCTACCTCTTCCTCCAGCCGTACGCGGGTCCATTGTGGAAGAAGTGCAGCGACGAAACGACGCCGTCCCTCTTGAATACCAATCCGTCTTTCATGACGAATCGTACGTCCTCGAGTGCATAGACGTCGTCGAGAGGATTTTCGGCTGTCGCGATCATATCTGCGGCAAATCCGACTTTGATCGGGCCTCTGGAGTCCTGAGTCTCGCTGATCAGAAATCCGTTCGTGGTGAGCACCTTCAAAATCTCCGCATCCGGAATTTCAGCGGCCTTCCATGTTTTCAGAAACTCGATCGTCAGCTCGCCTCGATTGAGGCCGGGGATGTAGTAGTCGGCATCGGTTGAAAATGCCAAGAGGACCCCCTGCTCGAAGGCATCCTTTAGCATCGCGATACGCCTCTCCCATCGCTGGTCTGTCGTGCGCGACCAGTCCGCCTTCGGCGTCTCGGTGCCCACTCGCCAGACGCCCTTCTCGACCATCATCGCGTGCAGTTCCGGATCCAGGGCGCCGTCATGGTCGACCGACCAGAGTCCGGCTTCGATGGCTCGACGCGCGCCCTCGCGGGTCTGGACGTGCCCGGATACCTTCTGACCGGCATTGGCCGCTTCGCTGACGAACAGCTTCAATTGCTCGACGGTGTAGGGATAGGCCTGGCAGTCCACACATACCTTGATGACCTTGGCGCCGTAGTGGATGTTGCGCCTGATGGCCTTCACTATTTCGTCGTTCGTATCGGCGTTCAGGTACTCCGGGTAGACCGTGTCTTCGCGTTCGGGAATTTCATGGAATTGACCGCCAAACGCTCCGATAATAATTCCGGAATTGATCATCGTCGGACCCGGCACCCAGCCCATTTCGATGGCCTGACGGAGCGCCGTGTCGGCATACAGGCCGTTATTGCCGAGATCGCGGACGATCGTAAAACCGGACGCAAGCTTCTGGAATCCGGTTGAAAACGACTGAATCGCCCTGAGAGGCGTCGAGTCCATGATGACCGTCAAGTAATAGTACCAGCTCTCCGGCTCTTCCTTGTACGTTATTCCGAGGTGGTCGTGGGCATCGACGAGTCCCGGCATTACCCAGTGGTCCGAAAGGTCGACGACCTCCGCGTCAGAAGGAATCGACACGTCCGGGCCGATTTCGAGTATTCGGCTTTGGCCGGTCTCTGGATTTCGCTCGACCAGAATGATCTGGTCGTCCGCGACCGATCCGTCTTCGGGATCTATCAGGTGACCAGCGAGAATGACCGTTTTCTGGCTGAAAGCGGGTAACGCCGCGAGCAACGAGATGAGAAGCAGGGACAGGAGTCTGACTATACGTGACATGGCGTCCTCTGAAATGGTGGGATAATTTTCAGCAATGTATATCTCCGGCGCCAATCCTTCCACAGAATCCTGCATGAAGCCTTCTCGCTGAGAGTGCTGCATGCGTCTTCCGGTCAATCGGATCCTGCGGCGAGCCCCGAATCGGGGCTCGCAGGCCTCAATCATCCCTCATCGAGTCGTCCATTAGTCGAGCGGCACGCCAACTGACATCCGACTCCGTAACAATTCCCACGAGGTGTCCGTCGCGGACCACCGGCAGCGCCCCGAAATCGTGTTCGCGCATGAGGGCAATGGCGTCCCGCGTTGAAGTCTCCGGAGAAATTGAGAGCGGATCCTTCACCATGATTTCCTTGACGGGAACGTCCTGCTGCGTCTCAAGTGCCTGCTGCTCGGCCAGAAATCTCAGGATCATACTCTGGTTGACGATTCCCACGAGACGATGCTGATAGTCTTCGACCGGTACACAACGGATTCTCTGCCAGTCCATCAGGACGGCTACGAAGTCCACAAGTTCTTCCTCGTGCACCGTAAACAGATCCGTCGACATGAAATGTTCGACGCGCCTTCCCGGGAATCTGGATGCTCTCCTCGATCTTAGCCTCGGGTTACCCTCACGGACTATGCCGATGGTTGCTCCCTTGGTCTTGGAAGGCCATCGGATGTGCCTCACTCGGTAGCGTTATTTCCCATTTACCCGGATTCGCAGATTCGAAAGCTTCCACGGCGCAAACATGCGCACACCGAATGCTGAAGTTAAAATGAGGTGAGGCACAATTGCAAATATAGTCATCGACCAAGTATTCCGGCTGGCCCCTTTGGCTTTGGACCACGTACAGATTATCGCCGATCCTCTCCACCTTACCGTCGGTGAAGAGCTTCAACCCCGCCTTGCGAGTCCTTTCTGAGGGTTCTTTTGCGAATTGCCTGGGTATTCTCGAAAGTTTTATGAATTTCATAGCCTGTAACTCCATATGCTATTTTGGGCCGATAATGGTGCCCGACTCCCCATGGAATCTCAACAAAAAAAGAGGAGCAGTTGCCCCGCAGACTTTACTGCCTGCGGAATCGCCCCCCGGATTAAGGAGCGCCAACTGTCCTCTTCTTTACCTACGCTACCGCTATTCTGTTGTTAAGCCGCCGACCCCGGACCAATATGCTAGCTTTTAACTACGGACTATCATATACGTTATTAGAATTTTTGTATATTCAACTAAAATGGTGTTATCTCCGGACCTAGGCATCCAATATGTTACCGGCGCCCGTGCGGACGTGTTTATTCGCCGCGCGGTCAGTACCGCATGATTCAAGCTCGACTGGCCTGTATCTCTATGAAAGGTCCGCCGAGCTTGAAT
>JACZYK010000178.1:3537-5919 GCA_022571135.1 Bacteroidota bacterium | reverse complement strand
AACTCATTCGCAGGATCGGATTCGGGCCTGTTTACCGGCGGCTACAGGACGCCTTCAGGTAGCGTTATCAGGCCCTGTAATCAGACCTCGTCGATCGATTTTTCTTCGAGGATCGTGGCATCCTGGATATCCGAATCGAGGCCTTCGCGAAATGCTTTCTCTGCTTCACCGGCAAGACCGGAGACGATTTCAACGACCGTCTCAAGCACTCTTCCGATTACGCGAAAAGAGGATCCTGTTATAAAGACAGCCTTCCCCAGAAGATTTAGCTTGTCAAACTCAACAACTCGGTTAACCGGATCAGGCATCGGTCCTATTCTTCCGTGTCTTTCTCAGGGGACTTTTTCTTGCCGGTACCGCCGGTCTTCTTGCTTTTGGTTCCAGATTTTGAGCGACTCCGCGCCTTCTCCTTCGGGGCTTGTTCGTCAACGGTCGGTTCCACTTCTTCCTCAGATTCTGTTCCCCGATCAAACGCTTCAGCGAAGGCATCTCCAGCGTCCTTGACGCCCTGAACAACCATGTTGATTGCGGACTCCACAATAAATACCGCCTTCTCTTCCACGCCAAGTTCGTCGAATGCTTCTCGGGCGCCCGAATACTTTTCGCTCTTTTCAAACTTGTTTGCGCACATAGTCATCCGTGCCGCCAAGCGGCCGTTTTCTGAATTGCTCTCAATAATTTTACTAGACGAGGATTTGAGAGACAGGTTTCAGCATCGACATTATTGCCCGTCGGAATCAATACGTCTCTGCGTGCCGGCCAGTCGAGCCTGCGCCGCCGCAAGCCTGGCGATCGGCACGCGGAAAGGCGAGCAGGAAACGTAATCGAGCCCTACTTCATAGAAGAAGTGTACCGAGGCCGGATCGCCCCCGTGCTCTCCGCAGATTCCTACCTTCAGATTCGGACGTGTGGAACGACCCTTTTCAGTACCCATTCTCACGAGTTGACCGACCCCGCTAACATCAATCGACTGGAAGGGGTCCTCGGGCAGGATTTTCCGTTCAATGTATTCCGGAAGGAATTTACCGGCATCGTCGCGGCTATAGCCGAACGCCATTTGCGTGAGGTCGTTGGTTCCGAATGAGAAAAAGTCGGCTTCTGCAGCAATTTCATCTGCCGTAAGTGCTGCGCGTGGAATCTCGATCATCGTGCCGATTAGGTAATCCACAGAAGCACCTTTTTCGGTAAAAACTTTCTCGGCCGTCTCCTGGATGATCGCTTTCTGATTCGTGAACTCCTCGATCGTTCCAATGAGAGGAACCATGATCTCGGGTAGCACCCTCACTCCCTCACCTGCCAACTCGACGGCAGCTTCCATAATCGCTCGTGACTGCATCTCCGTGATTTCCGGATAGGTGATTCCCAGTCTGCAACCGCGATGACCGAGCATCGGGTTGAACTCGGACAGGAACGCCACTTTCGCCTTGATGGCATCGAGCGATACACCCATGGTTTCCGCCATCTCCGCCTGATCGGCCTCCTCGTGCGGCAGGAATTCGTGCAGCGGCGGATCGAGCAGACGAATCGTAACTGGAAGTCCGTCCATCACCTTGAAGATGCCCCTGAAGTCTTCTTTCTGATAGGGTAAGAGCTTATCCAGCGCAGTGCGGCGTTCATCCTCAGTCTTCGCAAGAATCATTTCGCGCATGCTGTCGATTCGATTTCCCTCGAAGAACATGTGTTCGGTTCTCGTAAGACCGATTCCCTCAGCACCGAAATCGCGAGCCCTGTTCGCATCGGCCGGCGAGTCGGCATTCGTACGGACCTTCATGTCCCGAAACTCGTCGACCCAGGACATGAAAATATCAAACTCACCCGAGACCTCCGGCTCCACGAGAGCCTGGTTCCCGATAATCACTTCACCGGTCGTGCCATTGATCGAAATCCAGTCACCCTCTTTGACAATCACATCGCCGTTCGTGAATGACCGGGTGGCGTAATCGATTCTCAGATCTCCGCAGCCCGCGACACACGGCTTGCCCCAACCCCGGGCGACCACCGCGGCATGACTCGTCATACCTCCCCTGGAGGTCAGAATTCCTTCTGCGGCGTTCATTCCACCGACATCTTCGGGGCTCGTCTCGGTGCGTACCAGCAAAACTTTACGCCCTGCCAACTTAGCATGTTCTGCGTCCTCTGCCGTAAACACGACCTGTCCGACGGCTGCACCGGGCGATGCCGGCAATCCAGTCGCGATTACGTCGTCCTGATAGATGGATATATCCGGGAAGCGGGGATGCAACAGCTGATCCACGTGCCTCGGTTCAACCAGATCCCTTACCGCGGTTTCCTTGTCGACGACACCGTCGTTGACCATGTCGACGGCGATCTTGATCGCGGAAGCGCCGGTACGTTTGCCACTGCGAGTCTGCAGGATATACA
>JACZYK010000178.1:0-3527 GCA_022571135.1 Bacteroidota bacterium | reverse complement strand
GTCCTGGATGGTAAACTCGATGTCCTGCATATCCTTGTAGTGTTCCTCAAGGCGCTTCGTCGTCTCCAGGATCTCCTCGTAAGCCGTGGGGAAATACTGGTGCATCTCAGAGATGTCCTGGGGCGTCCGGATACCTGCTACGACGTCCTCTCCCTGTGCATTGACGAGAAACTCACCGTAAAGCTTGTTTTCTCCGGTCGAAGGATCTCTAGTAAACAGAACGCCCGTCCCGGATGTTGGTCCCATGTTACCGAACACCATGGCCTGAACGTTTACCGCCGTACCGATGAGACCTTTGATTCCGTTGATCCGACGATATTTGACGGCGCGTTCACCATTCCAGGAGTCGAACACGGCGTTGACGGACAACCGGAGCTGCTCAAACGGATCTTCCGGAAACATCGAACCCGTATGTTCGCGGAAGATCGACTTGTAGCTCTCCACGAGACCTCTCAGATCTTCTGCGTTCAGGTCGACATCGTTGTCTACGCCGCGATCCCTTTTCAGGTCGTCAATCGCTTTTTCGAAGTGCTCATGATGCACGCCCATGACGACGTCACCGAACATGTCGATGAAGCGGCGGTACGAGTCGAACGCGAATCGTGGGTTTCCTCTCTTGGTGGCCAGACCTTCGACCGCCCGGTCGTTCAGGCCCAGATTCAGCACCGTATCCATCATTCCCGGCATCGAGACGGCAGCGCCGCTACGAACGGAAATGAGGAGTGGATTGGATGCGTCACCAAAACATGCCGACATGGCGGCTTCAATGTGCTCAACTCCTGCTCGTACCTGCGCCTCCATATCCCGAGGCCACGCACTGTGATGCTCTCCGTAATACTGACAACCCTTTGTGCATACGGTGAAGCCCGGAGGAATGGGAAGACCGATCGAACTCATCTCTGCGAGATTGGCGCCCTTGCCTCCGAGAAGGTCTTTCATCGTCTTGTCCCCGTCCGCGGTACCGTTTCCGAAGTGATAGACAAATCTGGTATCTGTCATGACGCTATCGATCGTGTCCATGAGGGTTATCTTCCGATTTGAGCTTTGTGTTCACGTTCGAGGCACGTCTACACGGGTAGATGCGCCCCTGGATTCGTCATTCACGAATTTTGTCAAATATACACTTGAACGCTTTTGCAAGTCCGTATCGAGAACAAAGATATCATTAAGTAAGCCTCTGCGGGGCATCCGTAATCGACTACCCGGAGTCGTTTTAGAGCCCGCGCGGGCCGGCCCGCAGAGGCCTCGATACTCAACCCACAATCCCAAAGAAGAGCTGAATCTGCCCGCCCGATCTATCTGTCGCGGAACGTCGTGATTCAATACGCGTGTGAGTCCACCGAATATTGACATCACCTCCGCCGAGCGCGGCAGCGATCAGAATCAGCAATTATTATGAAGAGACTCGTCTTAGTCGAATCGCCGACCAAGGCTAGGACCATTCGGAAGTTCCTCCCTGACTCATACAGGGTGGAAGCGAGCATGGGACACGTCCGTGACCTTCCGGCCTCCGCCGCAGAGATTCCCGAGAAATACAAGAAATCCTCCTGGTCGCGCCTAGGTGTCGACGTCGAGAACAACTTTGAACCCCTTTACGTCATCCCGGCTAGCAAAAAGAAAATAGTCCGTGAGTTAAAATTGGCTCTAAAAGACGCTGAGGCACTTTTCATCGCTACAGACGAAGACCGCGAAGGGGAATCGATCGGCTGGCATCTGATCGAAGTGCTCAAGCCTAGCGTTCCTATACACCGAATGGTCTTTCACGAGATCACGGAGAAAGCCATCAACGATGCGCTCGCCAACACCAGGAAAATGGATCGAAACCTGGTCGAGGCCCAGGAAACTCGACGGATTCTCGATCGACTTGTCGGCTACTCCATCTCGCCGCTTCTCTGGAAGAAAATTGCCCCGAAACTCTCGGCCGGGCGCGTACAAAGCGTCGCCGTAAGGTTAATCGTTCAGCGCGAGACGGAGAGAATTAATTTTGTGCCGGCATCCTATTGGGACTTGGTGGCCAGCCTGGAGAAGAACGGCTCCCTGTTTTCGGCCGTAATGACGCATGTCGGCGGACTTCGCCTGGCGACCGGACGGGATTTCGACGATACCACGGGGCGGCTGAAAAGCGGACTGGAAGACCGTGCAGAATATGTCGTTCTTGATCGCGACCGGGCCAGGGAACTGGAAGAATCTCTCAAGATAACCGATTGGCAAGTCACCAAGATCGATGCACGGAAAGTCGCGCGCAGCCCGTACGCTCCTTTCATCACATCGACCCTTCAACAGGAAGCCAGTCGAAAACTTCGTTTTTCGGCCAGGGATACGATGAGAGTCGCCCAGCGCCTGTACGAACAGGGATACATCACGTATATACGTACGGACTCGACCAATCTTTCAGAGGAAGCCATTCAGGCAAGCCGCGAGGCCATCAGGACGCGCTTCGGTACCGAATACTTGAATCCGACGCCCAGGACGTTTGAGAGCAAGGTCAGAAATGCCCAGGAAGCCCACGAGGCGATAAGACCTGCCGGAAGCCAGATGAAAATGGTCGATGAGCTACACCTTACGGGCGACGAGGGTGCCCTCTACGACCTGATCTGGAAGCGGACCGTCGCCTCACAGATGGCGGACGCACAGCTCAATTTGATTACTGCCCGTATTGAGGCCGGTACCGGGGACAATCATTCTGTTTTCAGAGCAAACGGCCGTGCGATCGTCTTTCCGGGCTTTTTTCTCGCACACATCGAGGGTTCGGACGATCCGGAGGCTGCGCTGGAACACCGCGAACAGCCCCTCCCAAAACTTGCCACGGGAGATAGGCCGGCCGTGCGGAAATTGGAAGCCAAAGGCCACGAGACAAACCCCCCTATCCGGTACACGGACGCCAGTCTGATCAAGGTTCTCGAGAGCGAGGGAATCGGCAGACCGAGCACGTATGCCTCTATCATCGATACCATCGTCAGCAGGGGATACTCGAGGAGACAGGCAAATCAGCTTATTCCCACGTTCACTGCATTTGCGACCAACAACCTGCTTGAACAGCATTTCACCCAGTTGATCGATCTCGGATTCACCGCTGAAATGGAACAGGATCTGGACGATATCGCGTCAGGGAAGATCAAGGCAATACCTTATCTCAGGTCTTTTTTCAGCGGCGCCGATGGCCTGGAGGCCCGCATTGAGGATGGATTGGACAAGATCGATGCTCGCTCGGTGTCGAGTATCCGTTTCGATAGCTGGAAGCCTTATGTCGTTCGTGTGGGTAAATTCGGACCCTACGTCGAACTCGAAGAAAACGGAGACCGGATCGTGGCTTCCATTCCGGAGAATCTAGCGCCCGGAGATATCGATGTCGCAGATCTCAAAGCGCTCATAGATGAGAAAGAACGGGACGACGTGGTTCTGGGCATTCACCCGGATACAGAGTTACCCGTTCTGCTAAAAAAGGGCCCATACGGGCACTATTTGCAATTGGGCGATGACGAAGAGGGCGGAAAACCCAAACGAGTGTCTTTACCGAAGAATATCCC
>JACZYK010000177.1 GCA_022571135.1 Bacteroidota bacterium | reverse complement strand
TGCTTCTGGAATTGCAGCCTGAGTCCGTTCATTGGGTAATTCGACTGCAAATGGTATTCCCTTTCGAAGATGCACTTGCTTGTAGAACAGAGAGATGGCTTGGGACGCGGTGATTCCAAGTTTGCTGAAGATTGCCTCTGCATTCTTCTTGTCACTCGTGTTTATGCGAGCAGATATGCCTAGTCTTACTCATGCTTTTTTCTGTAATACAATGAATATGCAATGTATTACATCCCGTGTCGCTCATCTGTTTCCGTATCAAAGTCGGATAACATCCTGTCGCCGGAATATGTGAGGCCCGCGACGGGGACCGTATAGCGAACCTACTCCGGTCGCAGCACGCCGTGCACGGCCCGCGCCAGATCGGCTCCCAGCTCCGCCGAATCGTCGGGTTCAGCGAGTCCTTCCGTCAGAATCACCAGTACATACGATTCGCCGGTTTCGGGAATCACGATGGCCGCGTCATGATTGATCTCTGTGATCTGACCGGTTTTGTGGGCGACGAGAACCCGTTCCGGCAGGCCCTCTGGTATCATTTCATTGAATCGCTGCTTGAGAAGAATACCGAGCATGTCCCGGTCCGCGGCCGGGGAGACCGCGGTCTCGGTACGGATGGCCTCCATCAATACGGCCAGATCCCGGGACGTCGCCCGGTTGCTCTGTCCGCGCTCGTAGGCCTTGAGATCCTCCACCCCACGAAGCGTGATCATGTTTGTCGTACCGAGCCGTTCGCTGGTGGTCTGGACGGAATCGGCCGAGAGGAACTGAATCAGAAGATTCGTGGCCAGGTTGGACGAGACGGTGATCATCTGATAAGCCAGATCCCGGATCGACATCCTCCGGCCCAGCCTCTCGTAGACGTCATCGTCCGAATCGTCTTCGATCGCGTACTCGGACCCGTCAACAATCGAACGGAACCGGTTGTGCACGTCGAGCGAGTCGTCGAGACCGATTCGGCCGAGGTCCGTCTGGCGATACAACTCGATCAGAACGGGGACTTTCATCATACTCGCCGCATGAAAGAGGCGATCCCCGTTTCTGTGATACTCGGTGGACGTCGAAGGATCAATAATCGAGACCGCAACCACGGCATCCGGTTGAGTCTGGACGACGGCATCTATCGCGTCATGCAGCTGCTGCGAGAGCGCGACGGAACCGGAATTCGATTTGCATCCTGTGGAAAGGATCATGAAAACGATCGTCAAGGGTAGAATACTGTTCATCTGATTTCGAGTGGTCTATTGCGACCAAATCTCTCCGATGTCATTCATGGTGCCATGGGAGTATCACTGACGATCATTCGAGGCGAAGTCATGTTCTCTCGTGATAGCCGCCAACTTGGAGACCAGTGCTCGCTGTGATTCCGCGACATCGCTGTATGTGCAGATACCCAGCGTCGATCCAGGATAATCTTCAAGAACGATCGGACTTCCCAGCGCCGCCAGGATGACGGGACAGGCGCCGATTATCTCCGCGACAAATCGGGCCAGCTTTACGGGAAGTCCGAATCTCTGCCACGCAGCCGGCTTGACGACAACCGCGAGAACCACGCCGGCGAAGACCGGGGCTTCTGCAACGATTCGATTCAGTTCGGAATCATCCGTCTCTGGAGTCACCTCCGTAAACCGGACATTATCGAATTCCCTCGATACAAATTCCTCCAGCGAAGCTGCGGTCGGATCATCGTACGTCGTGTGCCCTCGGACCAGGACGACACGGAGGCCCTGATTACTTATGGCCTCCCGGGAGAGATGGATATTTTCCAGGGATCCGGTAAGAACCCTCACGGATCCGGCGGCGACCGAACGGGCGAGAGTCCGGTGGTCGTCACGCCCGATCATTGAGAGGGGCGCTGCCGCGGCAGGATCGAGAAAAATCCCTTTCCCAAACCTAGTAATCATCCGTTCTTTCAGCGCCCATACGCGTTCGAACGCTTCGTTGAGTCGGTTCTCGGGAAGGGCTCCGCTACGAACGGCAGTCACCAGATAATCGGCGATGTCTTCGGGATTCGGTACATCGAGGAGGATATCAACGCCGGCCCGCAGAAGATCCGCTGCCCAGGCTCCCGGATGATCTCCCGACTGCCGCGCCCCTTCCATGAGCAGACTGTCCGTGATTACGGCTCCTTTAAACCCCATTTCATTTCGGAGCAGAGTCGTCAGAATCGCTTTCGAGTACGTCGCGGGAAGCCCCGATTCATCCAGTCCGGGATAGGCCACGTGCGCCGTCATGATCAGATCGACATCGTGCTCGACGGCGGTCCGAAACGGCCGTAGTTCGACGACGTCCAACTCGGATCGCGATTTCCCCACGACTGGCAGTGTTTGGTGGGAATCCGTCGACGTGTCGCCGTGCCCCGGGAAATGCTTGGCGGTAGTAAGCAGGCCCTCGGCCTGGCAGCTTCGTATGTAGACGGCCACTCGTTCGGAGACATCGGCAGGATTCGACCCGAACGCCCTCGTCGATATGATCGGATTCCTTGGATTCGAGTGCACGTCGGCGACGGGCGACAAGGTGATATGAATCCCTGCTGCGAGGGCTTCTCGTGCGGATGCCCGCGCAGCTCGTCCGATGTAGTCCTCGGCATCCTCACCGAGTGATCCGAATGCAAAGGCATGGGGGAAGACCGTCGCACCAATCAATTGCTGTCCGACTCCTCGTTCCATGTCCGTTGCGACGAGCAGCGGAAAGGGGCTCATGGCCTGGAGTGTCGCAAGGGTTTGCGGGGTCCGGTAGCGGTCTCCGTTGAAAAGCACCAGGCCTCCGATGGGACACCGTTCGATGAGCGACTGAATGCGCTCGGCGTCGTTCTCCGCGGAAACCGGGGGGTGCATGTTCGAGCCGAGCCTCGGAAAGAGAAGCTGGGCCGCTTTTTCATATAGGCTGGACGGAGGCATGTCAGGCGGGAAGATACAATCGATGAACTTCGATGTAGTCGGCCACCCGCGATGGAATCAGGTCTTCGACGAACTCTCCGTCATGGATACGATTCCGGACGAGTGTACTCGATATCGGGAGTAGCGGAGCGTCCAGAACATTCACGTCCTTCCATTTGTGGATCGCCCCGCCCCCAAACTGCGACTTGGGATAGACGATAAGCGATGCAAGATCCACTATGGAATCAGGCTCCTTCCACGTGTCGAACGCCACGTGGTTGTCTTCGCCGATGATTAAAAAGAGCTCGGCATCCCGGTTCTCGATACGTATGGCTCTGAGCGTGTCGACCGTGAACGAGGTGCCACCCCTTTCGATCTCAAGATCGGATACTGTGAATTCCGGATGATCCGCAACCGCGAGAATCGTCATCTGCAGACGGTCCTCCGCGGCCACAAGAATTGTCATCGGCAGACGGTCCTCCGCGGCCGCCCTTGGGATACCGGATTTGTGAGGGGGAACATGAGCCGGGACCCACCGAATTTCCGTAAGCGCGAAATACCGAAGTGCGGACTCCGCAATCCGGATATGACCGAAATGCGGCGGATTGAACGAACCGCCAAAAACGCCGATTCGCTTCATCGTCATGAGCCCTGTCGCAGGTCCTCCATAGTCTGATTGATGACCCTATAGAGTGCCTCCGCATCCTTGACGACAGGAGAGTCAGGGAAAATCTGAATCAAGCGGTCATAGTTGTCGATGGCCATCTGGAAGCGCTCGCTCTGTCTTCCTTCTACGCTCTGTTTACCATACTCGAAATACATGCTCATTGCCCCCAGCAACGCGTCATCTGCCCACGTCGAGTCGTAATAGGTATCGAAAACGCTCTCGAATGACAGTGCCGCTGCCTGGTACAGCCTGCGCTTTTCATACAACTTGCCGACGTCAAACAGCTTGCGAGCCAGTTTCTCGCGGAGTTCTCTAATTCTCTGCTGCGCCTCAAGTACGAGCGGATGCTCGCTGTACCGATTGCTGAACAGCCTGAACTGATTGATTGCGCGTTCCGTATCCGTCTGGTCCATATTGAATGCCGGGGACCGATCGAAATACGTCAGCGCCAGTTCATACTCCGCATCCGGAACCCTGGGATCGCTGCGATAGATCTGCGTGAAACGCGCGAACTCATTGGCGGCCAGCAGATACTCCTTGTTTCCCCGATAGGATCGGGCGAGATAGAGCTGCGCGTCGGCTGCCCACTGATGGGTTCGACCAAAGTCGAAGGCGCCCTGGAGGTAGTCGACTGCCCGGGAAAAATCACCCTGGTCGTAGTACTCTTTTCCTCTTTCGAAGGCGTCCTGGGGCGAGTCGTAATTAAGGCGCGAGGACGACCCGCAACCGCCCAGAGTGAAGACGAGCGCGGCTCCGATCAAACCGATCCGAAAAGGCCCATACGATGGTAAATCCACCATGAAAATATCTTTTCCAAATACCTACGCTGTTTCCTATGGAAACGAATTCGAGGTGCTGATTCTTGCATGAAAAAGGCCGGGAGCTGTCTGTATCCGACCGCAAAAAATTTAACTCTGCCGTTTAGAGGCTGTTCCGTTGTTCAACGGATCAGCGCGAGTACTCCGTCTCGATATCGATGGTAGAACATGGCTTGATTTACGTTGCCGCCCTGGAAATCGATTCGGGAGCCCAGCCCGGTAAACGGAGGTGCAGAAAGTATTGCCTTTCTCAGGGAGCGCTCCTGAAGGACGATTCCTGTTTTGAGCAGAAACGAGACTACGTCGTACCCGGAGAAGGCCAGGCGATTTGGTTCTTCGCCTTCCAACGCTCTGTAGCGCTCTGAAAAACTCGAGCGATCCGAATCGTCTTCGGTGGGATAATAGTCGTTCGAGTACGTTGTAAGATACTTGGAAGCATGCGCCATCATGGGCAGGTCGTGCCAGGCGGAATTGCCAAGTACCCGAACGTCGACTCCGATTCTGTCAAGACTTGACAGGATGGCGCCGATGACCGGTTCCGGTTCGGCGGCCGTCACCGGGATGTACAGGGCGTCTACATAATCGAGCGTATCCGACGTCAGGAATTCCGGAATTCGAAGCCAGGCGTTGTCGTCCGGCAGAATGGAAATGAGATTGATTTCCGCGCCGAGGCGGGAAGCCTCTTCTATAAAAGCATCTGTAAGTCGCTCGCTGATGCGCTGGTCATCTTCACGCGCGACGATTCCAAAACGCTTGAGAAGCAGCCCGTTGACGGCAAAGCGGGCCATGAGGCGTCCACGCATGCTTATGGTCGGATTGGCCTGAAAGGCATATCTGCGCCCGGCCGTAACGCGCTCGTCTGTTGCAAGGGGGGCCATGAACACGACCCGCTCTGCATCCGCCGCCTGTGCAGCCGCAATGGCCTGATCGCTGAATAGTGCGCCGACGATGAACGCTACACCTCGGCCGGCCAGGTCCCGCACGGCCGAAGCAGCCTGTTCCGGAGAACTGTTCGTGTCTCGAAACAGCATCTGAACCGGCGCACCCTCTGCTTTTTTATTGTGTTCATAGACCCCGATACGCATCCCGTCGAACATGGTCTGCGTCTCGGCCACTTCGTCTGGATGGAGAGAAAGGATGATTCCCATGCGAACGACCTCGACCGTCGACCGGGCGTAGGCTGCGTCGGCCAACCGCAGCGTAGAGAGCGCATCGTCGAGGTAGCCACTTGTCGGATAAGTGACAAGAAAACTGGAAAGTTCGTTCTGGGCCGTCAGGAAATCGTCCAGCCTATACGCGCATTTGGCCGCCATGAGCGCCGATGCAGGGAAAGTTGTCGTCACCGCCAGCACCGTGGCGCCAGCGGCCCGTCCAGCGGCGATTCCGGCCGGCGTGTCCTCGATGACTACGCACGAGTTCGTGTCGGTATCAAGACGCGCCGCTGCAAGGACGTACCCTTCGGGCGAGGGCTTACCCTCCTTCACATCGTCAGCGGTGACGAGCAGAGGAAAATGCTCGAGGAGTCCGGTCAGTTTCAGACCGCGCTCCGCACCGGCGCGCAGCTTGCTCGTTACCACCCCGAGGGTCGCGC
>JACZYK010000176.1 GCA_022571135.1 Bacteroidota bacterium | reverse complement strand
GATACCTGCCTGCTCTAGAAGTACGGACGAAGTTCCGTTTCCGTGCAGCGTCATGACGTCCAACTTCTCAGCCACGTTGTCCAGCGCATCCTGATCTATATCGATCACGATCACGTCATGTTGCGCCAGGGCGAGCAGCTTTGCAACATCGAATCCGACTTCACCGGCTCCGACTACAATCGCTTTCATCCCGTGCCCTCATTGTCTGTCGCGGGATCGGAAACCGCCTTTTGAGGCCAATCCTGCATCTGCCATGCCTGCTCCCAGAACATGAACTCATATCGAGCACTGATCACGAACGCTTCGACGGCGCGATCGTGGAGTTCCGGCGTATCATGGCTGTCGGCCAATTTCTGGAGGTGCACAAGCAGTTCGTTAGTATACGTTACGAATGCCGGATCAGCATAGGTCTTCAACCAGTCGGCGTACGGATGTTCGTCGGGAACGAATCCCAGTTTCGCTTCCATATACCGACCGATGTCCGCGTAGAGCCACGGACACGGGGCCAAAGCAGATACAGCTTCGAGTAGACTTGCCGTCTGCACGGATGCAATGAGATGGTTCTGGTAAGCCCGGTTATTTGGCGAGAGGGATAACGAAGCGATATCTACCGGGCCATAGCCGAGTTGGCGACCATACTCCTGATGGAGTTGGCGTTCCACTACGATGGCAAGTCTGGCGCCCTCGATGAACCACATTTTAGCCTCGGGATTATCATATCGGACGGATATAAGGGAGCAGGTATCGGCATAGGCTTCCAAATATCGGGCGTCCTGCATCTGGTAAAACCGAAATCTTTCGGCGTCGAGCGAGCCATCCATGAGCGCCACCACGAACGGGTGCTCAAAAGATGCCTGCCAAGCCTCATTCGCCGCTTCTCGACACCGCTCCGCGAACGGAGGGATCGAAAAAACAGCCATTGATTCCCGGTCCTGAGAGGATTCGCTGGATACTGACATACCACGTTGCTCCGGACTTGCCGGGTCGTCTCACCCTGTTTGTTCTGGCTAGGGCCTGGTAACGTTACTCGACACCGTCCTGCCGGTGGGTAGCGCCTGTAAACGGGCCACTCTGTGTTGTTCGTCGTTCATTTGATTTCACCAAAAGTCTCTCCTCACGCCTTGATTCGACCGTTTTCAGGCAGCTACCGGGCGCTTTCAGGTAACGTTATCAGGCCCTGGATAGGAGTATTTGTGGGCACGAAGATACCCCCGTAAGATTCCGGATTCAATCAGCCGTAAGTGGGAGTCTGACGTAGAAGGTAGTCCCCACTCCGTCCTTCGTTTCAAATCCGATTTCGCCGTCCATATCCTCGACAGTCTTCTGAGCGAGTGCCAGCCCGAGGCCTGTACCACTGGTCTTCGTCGAAAAGCTGGGCACGAATATCTTCTCCCAGATCTCTTCCGGAATCCCACAGCCGTTATCCGAAACCTCAACCAGTACCCGGGGAGCGCCTGTTGCCTCGTCTATCCGCTTCGTCGTGATTCGGATAAGTCCGTCCCGTTCCGCCGGTATGGCCTGAATGGCATTCTTGATCAGATTGATCAACAGGCGTCGGAGAGCCTGTTTGTCTCCGTTCACCTGTATCGGGCCGTCTGCAAGATCGGCCGTGATGCGTACGCGCGTCTCGTTCTGCATCAGACTCACAGCGTCTTCGACTACGCTGTTAAGGTCCAGGGGTTCTCTTATATGCGGGGGCATCCTTCCGAAACTCGAGAACTCGTCGGCGATCCGGGCTAGAGCGTCAATCTGCTCGATGAGCGTGTTGGTCGTGCGATCGAACTTGGTAGCAAATGCCTCCTTTTCCGATTCCGGCACGTCGATCGTCTGTGGCTTGTTTCGACTGAAGGCCGTCCTGAGATGTTGGATAGAAAGCTTCATCGGCGTCAGAGGATTCTTGATCTCGTGGGCGACCTGACGCGCCATTTCTCGCCACGCAAGCTGTCTCTCATGTTGAGCCAGCATCGCCCGGCTTTCGACCAACTGTTCCTGCATGGTGTTGAATGTATCCACGAGTTCGCCGATTTCATCCCTTGATCGAACTGGACCGATCGTCTCGAATCGTCCCTCAGCGACTGCCTGCAATCCGGCCCGGAGTCTTGCGATCGGCATTGAGAGTGCATTTGCCAGCAGAGCTGCCGTCACCATCACGACGAGAACGAGCAGGAGTAGTGCACCGAAGAGATAGGCGACCGTTCGCGCACGCTCTTCTTCGATGCGTTCCTGTTCAGGAAGTGTCGGAAGCGAGATAACGTATCTGGGAATACCGCGTTCGTCCGTCAAAGCTCGATAGCCGGCTGTATAGGAGAAAGAACCGATTTTCTGGTCCACGCTGATGAACCGAAAGCCGTCAAAGTAGAGTGCTTCGTAGGCCCGAATCGGAAGGCGGGAATCGATGAGCCGTTCACGGACCAACTGTGGTCTGGACGACCATTCCAAATCGGTCGCCCGATAGATATTGAGGTTGAGTCCGACGCGCACAGATAAAGAATCCAGATCGGATCGTTCGAGAACTCTGTACGGAAGTTCTTCGCTTCCGGCATCGATACTGAGTGCATCCTCTACGCGCTCCAGGTGCTGCCGCAACCAGCTCTCGATGGCGTTCTCATTTTCCCCCGTAACCACTTGAAGCCCGACCCAGCCCATCGCGGCCGCAGTAATTGTTCCTACCACAAAGAACGCATTGAGGACTTTGTCCCGGAATTGGACCTGCTTGGCGGGCAGAAGTCCCTCTTTTCTGCGCCACCAGATTCCGGCGACGTACACCGGTAAACCGAGTATCAACCCGGCAATCGTAATGCGGAGGAGATTGTACAGGTGATCCAAGAAATTCGTCTCAGGAATTCTGACCGCGATTATCGAGGATCGGATTCCGGTCACGGGATCCTGGAAATCAGCAGAGGATGCCTGCGCAGGCGAATTCTGGTACAGAGTGAGATAATCTTTTTCTCGAACGGTCTCTACACGCCAGATCGGTGACTCTGTCTTCAATGCCTCCGCAACGGACGGATCCAGGGAATAACGGCCAAAGCTCCGTCCGAAACTTCTGATCATTACGCCATTTTGAAACTCGGAGAGAGACAGATTAGAAAAGCTGTCTCTATAATAGCCCTCCGGAACAAGAACACGCGGAAATGGGGTGCTCCCTTCACGGGCGTACTCCTGCGGATCAGCCCGAATCATCAACCAGCCAACAATGGCCCCGCCGGAGACGATCGGCGAGAAGCCCTCGTAAACAAAGCGTTCTCGTTCGCGGATCCCGGTCATCTTCTCTATCAGAACACCTGTATCGCCCTGTTCGCGGTACATGGCGCGGATCAGACTGAAACGGTCTCGGTCAACTTCATCCATGAGTGCCCGACTCCGTCTCCTGCGGACCTCGAAGTATCGTCCCAGTGGCTCACCATCGAGGCTCATAATCGAAACGGAAAGATCGTGCGTTCCCAGCGAGGCGATCAGTTCTCCATGCGTAAGTTCCCTGGCAAGAGAATCGAATCGGGAAGCCTGCATCACCTCATCCATATCATCCGGATATCCGACATCGATCTCATCCGAACGATCCAGTATCTGACCCATCGCGAAGAGGACGCGCGTATCCATCTCCTCGTCGAACGAAGCCGCAGCGCTCTGCAGGCGCAGCCGCCTCTCGGTCTCAACGCCGCTCTCGAGTATCGGAAAAAGAAGCAGGGAAATGAGAACGACCGATGGAATAACCGAACGCAGATGGAGCCACTCCTCAACCCGGTCAGATTTCAGCGGGCTGAAGAGTGCGAGAATATATACCGAGACCAGAAACGCCACCGTAACGCCCAGGGTTAACGTAGTCGTCAGGTTTGTACTCGCGTAGGCAACCACGAGCACCAGGATCACGCCGGACAGTGCGGACGCTGTACGGAAAAGCACGCTCCGGGGAGAGGTCATACTAATTCCGACAATTTCCATACAGACCCACAGCGAGCGCGAGCCGATCAAGACGAAAGCAAAGGTGAGAAGCAGCAGGGCGGCAAAGACTACCAGAACCAGGCTTTCCGGCATGAGCCCCGACCGCTCGAAATAATCCAGCGTGCTGTCCAAAACGACGTTTTGTACGATCTTCGACAGGAAACCGGCTATGGCGATCACGATGACTGTATGAAGACCGAAAACCGCCGCTATCCGAAACTCCTCTCGTGAAGACCGAAAGTCGGATCCTGCGGGCCCTCCTCTCTTTCTGTCCTTTGCTCTGAGTCGAACGGGTTCTGTCGCTCGCACGAATACGAGCGACATAATGACCGCCAGAATCGATGTCAACAGTAGGTCTCCACTCGTCCGCATCAGTCCGAGTCCAAAGTCAGATGCCAGATGCTGTGGATCGAAAAGCGGTGAAAGCGGTGCCTTTCCAAGCTGCCAGCGAGAGGGCACTTCGATCGCCAGCAGGAAATATCTTGCGGCGACGAGACAGGAGGCGAAAACTCCGAACCGGTACAGCGGTCTCCGGGCTTCCGTCTCGTCCGGTCTCTCGCCTACGCTCCATCGGCCAAGGGCCATCAGCATTACGGCCATTGCGATGACGAGCCAGAAGTAGACGACGTCGGTATAACGCTTACGAAGCGAACCCGCCAACTGATCGACGGTGGGAGGAGTCACCGCGACATGGACGAGCACGTCGCCGTCCAGGGCCAGCAACAGGCGTGAGTACTCCGGATCATCCACGGCTCGGACGTCGCCTGGCGCCAGATCCACATGGACCGATAATCCGGTCATTCTCGACCACTCCCCATCGAGCGCGTAGTCTTTGAGGAATTCGTTTCGGACCGGCACGTGCTTGACGATCATCCGAAGGACTCGGACGGCGCCGATGATGTCGGTCCCGTCACGAACGGGCCACCAGACGACGAGCGCGGCATGTCGGTCTCCATCAAACGCGAGAGAGGTCTGTGACAGCTCCAGAAATCCAGGCTCGCTGGGGCTCGCGTCGAGCGGCATGCTCAACCCTGACCAGCCGACCAGTCTCGGTTGCTGATCGTAGACTTCGACAGACCCGTGATCAGGAAGGGTATACGCTGCCATTGCTCTGACAACACCCTCTTCCCCTGACCGGTCTCCTGCACGAACCCTGCGCAAATTCAGTACGATCCCGGGGTCGTTGGCGAGGTCCCGGGCTTCCTGAAGCATGGCCTCCTGGAGCGATCGAAAATCTTCATCGATCGAATCCAGCGCATTACGAACCACGAGTACCTGTTCGTCCCTGGCAGATGCCGCGAGGCGCCCTGCGTCCCATCGTCCTATGGCCCAGGTCGCAAGTGCTACGAGTCCGAGTCCAAACAGAACGGAAACAAGCGTTTGTCGTCTCCTCCCACCGATCAAGTGCTCGAATCGCCGTTTTCTAGTCTCTCCCATATGCCGCTTATACTACGTGCAATACCTTGCGATCTGAATCTCCCGCAGCAGCCAACATTCGGCACGTGTTTCCCCGGGAGAATGCCGATTTGATCACGTCTACAACCGGAATACTTTTTCGGGCGAAAACGGCGTGGAATCCGACCGCTGAAACCTGCGAAAAGAATAGATAAATCGGGCATGAGGTCATAGTTGATGGTCTCTCGCGGCTGAACGCCGCATCGATCGGCCGGCACTACTATCTGATTCGGGAGACGGTCCGACAGTCAAGCAAAAAACGCTCCAGTGACTACTCGAGGGAGCAATCACCATACGGCATACTCATATCCCCGCCTACGAAGCCGAGGGTTGACACCGCAACTTGCTGAAATGTATGATATCCCGGACGAACTGTCTCGAAAACCGTCAGGTGAGCACTTGTCAACCATTCAGCCAGACGATCGTTACGCCGGACCCACCTTCGTTCCAGGGCGCCTCTTCGCTTCGGGCCACATCCGGTCTTTTTTCCACGTACTCCCGGATAGCGGCTCTCAAAGCTCCGGTGCCCTTGCCGTGTATGATTTCAAGGCGGTTCAGGTTGGCCACAACTGCCGCATCGATCACCGTCATCACCGTAGACAGTGCTTCCTCCACTCGTTGACC
>JACZYK010000175.1 GCA_022571135.1 Bacteroidota bacterium | reverse complement strand
AACCGCCTCTCACACCGTATAGTTCGACACCTCGACCAGATTGCCGTCGGGGTCGCGGAAATAGACCGAGATCAGCGCGCCGGTGGCGCCGGTCTTCGGCACCGGGCCGGCCTCGATTTCGACCCCCGAGGCTTCGAGATGCCCGACCACGTCCTCGATCGGGGTCGTGGTAATGAGGCAGAAATCGGCCGAGCCCGGCACCGCGGCCGCGGCCCTGGGGACGAACTCCCTGCCCTTCTCATGCAGGTTGAACTTCTGGCTGCCGAAGGCCAGCGCCGTGCGCCCGTCGCCGAACCGCACCACCTCGAAGCCGAGCACCCGGGTATCCGAAGGACGCTCAGTCGTGCCCGTTCAAACCACGCTTCGTCCGGTCGGAAGTCATAGGTGTTGGCGAGGTACTCGAGAGGGGGGTATTCGAATGTCCACATCTTGCCATTGTCATAACGACCAGCCTTGATCTCACCGATCTCCCTTTCCTGCGCGAAGGTCTGGAAGACGAAAGCAAATGCCAAGAGAGCCGTTATGGTGCCCCTGCGCGTAGATCTGTGCGGTTGTGCGGTCATGATCTCAACCCGATATTAAGGAGAAGTCGTGCCTTCGGACGATGCGGACTTATGCCATCAATTCCGTCAGATCAAAGATACGCCCCGGGGGATTTTTTTGGTCTCGGGAGCGTTCACCGACGCCATTAATTAAATATCGCCACGGATCCGCTGGAATCCACACCTGAATATCGAACGGACCCCGAAGAGGCCACCGGCAGCCGAAACTTCATTCAGCAGATCGTGGATGATGATCTGAAGCACGATCGCACTGGCGGAAGAGTCATTACGCGGTTCCCTCCCGAGCCGAACGGATATCTGCATATCGGGCATGCGAAGGCTATCAGCATCAATTTCGGAATCGCGGCCGAGTACGGCGGTCGGTGCCACCTTCGGTACGACGATACGAATCCGGAAACGGAGGATATGGAATACGTCAGGGCGATCGAGCGCGACCTGCGATGGCTCGGATTCGACTGGGGGGAACACCGCTACTTTGCATCCGACTATTTCGAGCAGCTGTATTCACTTGCCATCAGATTGATCGAGGACGGAAAAGCGTACGTGGACAGCCTCTCCGAGGAGGAAATCAGGGAGTACCGGGGAACGGTCACAGCGCCGGGCAGAGAAAGCCCGCATCGAACGCGATCGGTCGATGAAAATCTGGAGCTCTTTCAAAAGATGAGGCGCGGCGAGTGCCCGGACGGAAGCCACGTCCTCCGCGCCAGAATCGACATGACCTCGGCGAACATGTTGATGCGGGATCCGGTGCTTTATCGAATCAAGCACGCCAGTCATTATCGCCGGGGCGATGATTTTCCAATCTATCCGCTTTACGATTTCGCGCATCCTCTCTCGGATGCTATCGAGAACATAACCCACTCCCTCTGCTCGCTCGAGTTCGAAGTGCATCGCCCGCTGTACGACTGGCTGGTCGACGCGCTCTTCGACCCTCCACGTCCTCACCAGTACGAGTTTGCCCGGTTCAATCTCGATTACACGATCATGAGCAAGCGCAAGCTGCTCCAGCTCGTGGACGAGGGATTCGTAAGCGGATGGGACGATCCGCGTATGCCGACGCTGGCAGGTTTCCGCAAACGTGGTGTGACACCCGAGGCCATCCGCGCTTTTGCTGAAATGATCGGCGTGGCCAAAGCCCATAATCGCGTTGAACTCTCGATGCTCGAGTATGCGATCCGCGACGATCTGAATGCGCGCGCCCGGAGAATCATGTGCGTGCTGGATCCGCTCAAGGTCGTCATCACGAATTTCCCGGAGGACGAAGTCGAGTGGACCGAGGCCCCGTACTGGCCGCGCGATATTGCGAAAGAGGGAACGCGACCGGTACCCTTCACCAGGGATATCCTGATCGAGCGGGAGGACTTCATGGAGGTTCCTCCGAAGAAGTTCCACCGGCTCTCGCCCGGCAACGAGGTACGCCTTCGATACGGTTACATCATTCGTTGTGACGAGATCGTCAAGGACGAGGGCGGCCGCATCGTAGAGCTTCGTTGCTCTTACGATGCGGAGACGCGAAGCGGAACCGGTACGTCGAGGAGACGAGTAAAGGGTACGATCCACTGGGTTTCCGCAGTAGAAGGCCTTCGCACGGAAGTTCGGCTGTACGACAGGCTTTTCAGGGTTCCGAATCCCGATGACATTGAGGAGGGAAAAACGTTCTTGGACTATCTGAATCCGGACTCGCTCAGAATCCTGACCGGTGCCGTCATAGAACCCAGCATCGCCGATGCCGAACCTGGAGACAGATTCCAGTTCGAAAGACAGGGATACTTCTATCTCGACCCGGAGGAGGTGGAAGGGGGCAACACGGTATTTAATCGGATCGTCACGCTTCGTGACTCCTGGGCGAAAATTTCAAGCGGTGGCAGCTCGAGTCCTGAGGCTCCGGGTGTTCAGATAAAATCGAAGCCGGACACACACCCCGTGGATCCGGCCCCGCGCGATCCAACGGTCCACAGCGATCCACCGGCCCCGCGCGATCCTCTGGCCGGACTTGACCATACAGCGAGAGCGCGCGCTTTGAGGCTCGCGGACGAATACAGACTACCGATGACAGATGCCGCCATACTGGCTGCAGATGAAGACTGGTGCCGTTACTTCGAGTCGGCCACGTCGGACGGGGATTCAGTCGCCATTGCGAACTGGATCATACACGAAATGCGTCCGGCATTGAAGAGCAATTCGCCTGCAGACTCGCGCGTTGCTCCCGAACAGATCGGGCGCCTCGTCCGCCTGATATCCGATGATTCGATATCGGGCCGAATCGCGAAAGAGGTTTTCGTCGAGATGCTGACAGGCGGCAGGGAGCCGGAAGCGATCGTGGATGAAAAGGGGCTGCGACAGATATCCGATTCCGATGCGATCAGCCGGCTGGTGGACGCGGTGATCGAAGAGTTTCCGGACCGGGTCACGGCGTACCGAGGCGGGAAGACAGGACTGATAAGATTTTTCGTCGGGCAGGTGATGAGACGCTCGGACGGCAGGGCCAATCCCGCGCTGGTGAAGCAAGTCCTGAGCGATAAACTCTCTTAGCGCTTTCTCGAATCAGGCCCTGATCCGCTAACATTCGAGCGCCTCTGCCTTTCGGGTCGTCGAAAACCTTATCGCGGAGGAAGAGCATGCAACAGGCCGGTGGCGCGATAAATTTCGGCTCCCTGTGCCATTTCAATGAGGGCGCTCGTCCCGTCGGATGCGGCTACAAGAAGCATGTTCTCATCAACCCATAGAGCGTAAACGGGGATTCCGTCCTTGTCCGCCCACGGGATGGCTCGAGAGAACGGTTCTCCGGACGTCCGATACATAAAATTCGTGTCACCCTTCTGACCCGTCGATCGAAAAAGGATGTGGTTTCCTGCCGGAGACCAGGAGGGCTTTTCCTGTGAAGGTGATTCCGGCGACGGCGGTACGAGATAGGAAGACTGTCGCGTATTGAGCGAAAAGATCGATATGGCGCGCCTACCGGACCCGTCCTGCAACTCGGCGTCGAAAGCCAGCTCCGAGCCATCCGGGGACCACGCGAAGTTGCGCGGTTTGTACTTGTCTCCGAGCACCTTGACGGCGTCTCCACCTGTCGTCTCTGAAACGTAGAGAGTCGAATCTGCCTCGTACGTGCGAGTATCACGGTTGTATACGAGCTCGCGCACGATATACGCCATGGTCTTCCCGCTCGGAGAAACAACCAGATGATGCATCTTTCGGGCGTCGATGGTCCTAAGCGTACCGCAACCCGACGGTTCGACGATGTAAAGATTGTCACTGTCGCGTACCATTAGATTGCCGTCCGGAAGCCAGGACGCTACGGCGCGGGACGTCGAACAGCCGGCGCGCGTGACCTCGGTTGCACCTGCAGCAAACAACCGGATATCTCCTGAACCCATGCGTTTCCCTTCCGGTACATAATACCCGAAGGCGAAATTCCCCGTCTTTTCCGCCCAGTCACCGGAGTAGACGAGATCCGGACTCCCGGAATGCAGCAGCATCGCACGATCCGAATCGCGATCGAAAGCATACAGCCTGGAGGCGTCCGCGGCGGTCACGGCAATGACCGCATAGCGACCATCCGGCGAGACCGATACGAACGAGCGCCGCCCGCCCGGCCCTGCCTCGATAACCTTGGTGCCCCCGACCGTCATGGTCAGAGAGCCTCCTTCGGTCGATATGATATCCATCGCAGAAGTGACACCGGGCGCCGCCCCCTCGAGCGGACCGGTTACCGGAGCCGAACTGCCGCAGCCGGAAAGTGCAATCAATAGCCATGCCGCCACGCACATCTCGAGCGCGCGGCTCATTCGAAGAGGAGACAGAAACATCTGGACGAAGTTTAGGATGGAGGAGCGAAGGCACGCTTGTCCCGAAATATCGGGTGAAGTCGCATGAAGGCCGGATTCAACCTTTTGTTTCGTAAGCTCGATTTATTACGAGTGTAACCATCCCTCATGGTTCCCGTTCAATCCCTACGGATCTGCAAAAGGACGGCGGAAACAGCATGTTTAGGAATTATCTGGCGGTTGCTCTCAGGAATCTCCGAAACCGCCCGGGTTACGCATTTATCAACATTTTTGGTCTCTCTGTAGGGATGGCGTCCTTTTTCGTCATCTCGCTGTTCATACAGGACGAACTGGCTTACGACGAATTCCATGGGCGTTCGGACCGAATCTATCGCCTCGCACTCGTCGGAACGGCGGCAAATGGTCCGCTGAACACGGCCATGTCGGCGACCAACTGGGCGCCGGCACTGGAGGCGGAAATTCCTGAGATCGAGCGCGCCGTCCGGATCAAACCCCCTAACCAGATGTGGCTGGTCGCCCAGGAAAGCCGGAAATTTTTCGAACGGGGATTCATTTTTGCCGATTCGACGGTTTTCGACGTCTTCGACTTCGGACTGCTTCGGGGATCTCCCGACGACATCCTGGCGGCCCCGTTCTCGGTTGTGCTTACCGAGCGCATGGCGGAGAAATACTTCGCAGATGAAGATCCGATAGGAAAAATCCTATTGCTCGACGCACAGTACGAGTTCACCGTGACGGGTGTGATGCGCGGTTTTCCCGAGCAGTCCCATTTTCAGGCCGATTTTCTGGCTTCTCTCTCTACGCTGCGAACGCCGATTTATGGAAATAACTTCCTCGAGACACCACTCAATGTTCAGATCTATACCTACATGCTGCTCACGACCGGAGCAGATCCGGACGTGGTCGCGACCAAGATCGATGAGTACATAGAGCGTACAAACGGCCAAGTGCTGGCTACGGTCGGCGTCACGGTTGATCCACTCGTTCAGCCGCTGACCTCGATTCACCTGAACTCGAACCTCGATCAGGAAATAGAAGCGAACAGCAGTATTTCGATCATCTGGACTCTGTCGGCAATCGCCCTGTTCATCTTGGCCATCGCATGTATCAACTACATGAACCTGGCTACGGCGCGGTCCTCCGGACGCGCTCGAGAGGTAGGCATGCGGAAGGTCCTCGGCGCAGAACGCGGCCAACTTGTTCGTCAGTTTCTCGGCGAATCACTGGTTCTCTCCGGTTTCTCCGTGCTGCTGTCGGTACTGATTCTGTACTTGTCGCTTCCGGCATTCAACACCCTGACTGGTAAGACCCTATCCGTTCTTTCGGCGGGATTCGTTCCGTCTGTTCTCGTATTCGTAGTGATCGTGTTGATCTGCGGAGTCGTGTCAGGAAGTTATCCGGCCCTTTTCCTCTCCGGTTTCAAGCCTGTAGCCGTGCTGACAGGTTCTTCAAGCCGGGCAACGGGTTCCAGTCTCGTCCGCAAGGTACTCGTCGTATTCCAGTTTGCGATCTCCATAATCCTCATTGCGGCAACTGTGGTAGTCTATCAGCAACTGCAGTTCGTCCGGACCATGCATCTTGGATTCGACAAAGAGAACGTCGTGGTCGTACAGATGACAGATCCACAGATCAGAAACGAATACGAAACGCTTCGCAATCGCGTAATGGCGCTGCCGTCGGTTGTAAGCGCGACGGCCACCTCG
>JACZYK010000174.1:5737-6095 GCA_022571135.1 Bacteroidota bacterium | reverse complement strand
ATAAAGTAGTTTTGCTTGCAGGTTATTTCAGACCCAGCAAAGGGTTTGATCGATTTATTGATCTTTTTCCTCGTGTTGTTGAAAAGATCCCTACCCTGCTCTCCTCTAATAAAGATCGAGAAATCGAATTTCTTCCAGTTCACTGCCGCGCGCAATCCGTAGGTGAAGTCCGGCTGGGCGTTCCCCAGGATCTGCCGGTCGTCGGAAGTGATTTCCACTACTCCGTCGCCGTCGAGGTCCGCAAACTGCTGTGCACCGTTCTCGACGCCCGTGAATACGGGACCGAAGAACGAACCGAGTGCCTCACCCGGCTTGATCAGCTGCGAAAACGTGTCGGACTGACCACGACCACTGACCG
>JACZYK010000174.1:3122-5727 GCA_022571135.1 Bacteroidota bacterium | reverse complement strand
TCAAGAGCGCATTCCCTGTAAAGCAGATTGCTGGAGTTGATTGCTATGCCAGTCATCAACCGTGAAGACGCCGCCGATGTTGACCGTCAAATCATCCCTCTCATACGCAAGCGCATCAAAACTGAATTCAAAACCCGTGTTGCGGACTTCACCGATATTTTCGAGGCGCGTCGGCACCGGAGCCGGCTGCGGAACAGGAATTTCGAGTAGCAGGTCCGTCGTGTTCTTACGATACCATTCGATGGTACCGGAATACTTGCCGTCATAGAGTCCGAAGTCCACACCGACGTTGACCGACGTTGTTTCCTCCCACTTCAAATCAGGATTGGCGAAGTTGCCGGGGGCTATACCCGTAACCGGAACACCGCCGATAACGGCGCGGCTACCCGGGTCGGCGCGGAGCTGGGCGATCGAAAGATTGTTTCCGATCTCCTGGCTGCCCACAACTCCCCAACCGACCTTGAGACGCAGATCGGAGATGAAGTCGACATCACTCATGAACGCTTCATCGCTGATGCGCCAGGCTCCCGAGAGGGCCGGGAACAGGGCCCACTGATTGCCTGATCCGAACCGGGATGAGCCGTCATACCTGAGGACTCCGGTTAGATAATAGCGCCCCTGATAGTTGTAGTTCGCGCGTCCGAAGAACGAGATGAGATTGTTCTTCTCCTTGTCCGAGAATGGGTTAATGATTTCAGCGCCGCTTTCGAGGGCATCAAAACCGGTCACATCGGTCACGAAATCGCGCGATTCCGCACCGAACTGCTCGAAAAAGTACCGGTTAAACTCGTAGCCTCCGAGAACGTTGACGACATGGTTGTCACTGAACGTCTTGTCGTATGTGAGGTACGTCTGGAGCGTGTAGGAACTGCGCTCCAGATTCCGCTGCGCGGCGCGACCGCCAAACTCGTTTCCGACGGGGCTCGAATTCGGCAGATAGATGCGGCGCGTGGTCTGCGCACGGTCCACGCCGAAGTTAACCTTAAAAGTCAGATCGGATCTGAGGTCGATTTCCGCCGAGATATTGCCGAGCGTACGGGTCGTCTTTCCTTCGTCGAGCACCTCTTTTGCCAGCGCAACCGGATTGCGTACGGACGTCCGGCCTTCGCCGGTTTCGAAGAAGTCTCCTGTCGCGCCATTAACCGGATAAGTCGGATTGAACGAAAAAACGTTCGTAAACAGCGCGCCTTCGAATCCACCCGTCTGGCCGTACGGAACGTAGTCGTCCTCCGTATAGGAGGTCGACAGGTTCACGGCGAAACGAAGTTTGCCTCCCAAGGCGTTCTGTCTCGCATTCAGACGCCCGGTCAGGCGATCGAATCCCGAATCGATGATGAGACCCTGATTGGACATATATCCGAGGGATACCCGGTACGTGGCATCCGCTGTACCCCCGGAGAACGCAAGGTTGTGAGAATGTGTGATGGCATTGCGCGTCACTTCATCCTGCCAGTCGGTGTCCGCATTGCCGAGCACGTCCAGCGCGGCCTGACTCAGCCTTCCGGCGCTGACCTGCTCCTGTATGAAGCTGCGATACTCGGGCCCCGAGAGGAGATCGATCTTGTTCGAGAGCGTCGAACTCGATAGATAGCCGTCATAATCGACCGTCAGTCGCCCTGCCGAGCCCTGCTTAGTCGTGATCAGCACGACGCCGTTGGCGCCGCGCGAACCGTAGATGGCCGTAGCAGAAGCATCCTTCAGGATGGTCATGCTCTCGATGTCATTGGGATTCAGCGAATTGAGAGGATTCCTGAGCGGCGCCGAATTGCCTCCGATACCGATGCCGCCGGGTGACGATGATGCATTGTTTATCGGCACTCCGTCTATGACGTAGAGCGGCTCGTTGCTGGCGCTGATCGACGTACCTCCGCGAATGCGGACAATGACAGCCGATCCTGGCTCGCCATTGTTCTGAATGATGTTGACGCCGGCGATTCGTCCACGCAGCATCTCGTCGACAGAGGTCACCATGCCGATATTGGCCTCGCTGGCGTCGAGCGTAGCGACAGAGCCCGTGATCTCGCCCCTTCGCTGCGTACCATACCCGACAACGACAACCTCTCTCAGCAACACCACGTCTGCCGCGAGCGTGACGTCGATAGTCGCTCGATCGCCGACGACCTCACGCGAAGTCTGATAACCGATGAACGAAAAAATCAGGACATCGTCACCGCTTCTAATCGCCAGGGCGTACGATCCATCGAGAGCGGTGGACGTACCGAGGGTTGTCCCTTCAATCGAGACATTGACGCCGGGGATGGGAATCCCCGTTTCCGCGTCCGTGACCGTTCCGGTGACCTGTCTTCCCTGGCCAAACGCCAGGCTAACGCCAAAAAAAGCGAACAGCCCCAGTAAAGCAAATCTTCTAGCCATCTTAATAACCCAAGTTTGTTGAAAGGTCGCTGACAGGTGTTCGCAATGTAAGCGCTTACATGAAATCGCATTCAAACACGTCTATACACCGTTCAGGAAGCCTGAATTGGAGCAGAAAAATATTTGTCGGACTAGCATACAAAATTTATATGAAAATGGTATATAAAAACTTAAAAAAATCGACTGTCGAAGCCAAATATAGTTCATTTCAATCCAATTTCTAGCCGGAACG
>JACZYK010000174.1:0-3112 GCA_022571135.1 Bacteroidota bacterium | reverse complement strand
TTTATGGCCCGTGGCTGAACGCTTCGGGGTATCTTTTAAGGGAAAAACCTTTTTTTAACCGCGGATGCAACAAACTGTATAATACCCGCTAAGATCTCAGAGGCGGTCGATTTATCCAGTACGGGGACGCATATCCACGAGCCGAAGTCGCCTGTTGCGACAATCTGATGTCGCTTGAACCCAGCCGGGCGATCTTTTCGATTCTTCACCGAGATAATCCGTTTTGAGTGCATCCTGTGTCGGCGTACCGGCTGTATCTTTCAGGTCAGAAAATACCAATCGGGCCGATTCATGTCTCTTCGATACCGCTCTGAGCTTCATATCCTGTTTCACACCCATCGCATCATCGCAACCCTTGCTCTCGCGCTGATCTTTCTGGCCGTCGGCTGCCGCGGGGGTGACGGCCTGCCGACTCCGTCGTCACAGGATTACCAGCAGACGGTTTCTCTCTTTCAGAGCGCGGTCGCACGAATCCAGATCGGTGAAGAACGGGGGGCCCGTTACCGTCTGCAGCAAGCGACGACGATCGCCCCCGGCGAACCCGCCATCTGGTATAATCTGGCTCTCCTTGAGCTCCGTAACAACGATCCCGATAGCGCCTACGCGTACCTCGAAACAGCACGCCGGCTCGCCCCGGACGACGGCCGCATCTTCACGCTGTCCGGGATACTGGAATCAAAGCGCGGACAGACGGACGCGGCCGAGACCTACCTGCGCCGCGCCGTTGAGATCGAGCCTGACAATCCGAAAGCCTTGTTTGCCCTCGCACAGCTCCTCAAGAGTTCAGAGAGCACGCCGAATGGATCGGAACCGGGCGAGCTACTGGACAGAATTCTGAATATTCAGCACGGCAATCTGGCAGCCCTGATCGAAAGGATCCGCATCGCCGTCCGGAGCCGGGACGAATCCCGGACGCGTGATTTTATCGCCCGCATAGCCGAGCGAACAGCCGACTGGCCTGCGGACGTCGCCGGACCGCTGAGCGAAGTGCAGTCGCTTGCCGCAGAAACCGGGTTGAGCGAATTACCAGACGCACTGGCGCGTCTCGAGAACGTCCTGAAACGGTACGCCATCTATCGAAAGGACCGCGCCATGCTTCAGACTCCCGCACACCTGATAGCGGAGCCCATGACTCGCTTCCTCCGCCTGTCGTTTCCGTCTAGCGGTCCTTCGCCGGCCGACACGTCGCTCGCATTCTCGCGGCAGAATCTGGAAATACCCCCGGGATCGTGGGACTGGGCCGGAGCGCCCATCCTGACCGATAACGGATATCCCGTTTTCGTCGTCTCGGACGGAGAAAGGGTGTACGTCGACCCGGGCTTCGAGATGGCCTTTCCCGGAGGCGACAAAATGATCCCGCCGTCCGCGTCGGGAGTGGTCCCGGTAGATTTCAACTATGATTTCCGGACGGATCTGGTGCTGGCCGGAGCCGGTGGCGTCAGGTTCCATCGGCAGGAAGAGGACGGTTCGTTCCTTGACGTGACGGCGAGCCTCCGCCTGCCCCCAGCCCTCCTCAACCGGGCGTCTTTTGGCGCATGGGCCGTCGATCAGGACCTGGACGGGGATATGGATCTGATCGTTGCCCACGCGACCGGTCCGCCTGCACTACTCAGAAACAACGGCGACGGCACGTTCGCTGCCTCCTCGATTTTTGATGGTGTCGTCGCTCTTCGAGACGTCGTGTGGCTGGATGCGGACGCCGACGGCGATCTGGATCCGGTCGTCCTCGACGAATCAGGGAACCTGCATTTTTACCGCAATGAGGGGGCCGGAGCTTTCAGGAAGGAAGACCTCTCCCGGCAAAAAGATCGTGCCCTTGCCGTCGCCGTGGGCGATCTGAGCTATGACGGCTCGATGAATCTGCTGGTCCTCCTGGTTGACGGGAGGCTTCGGAGCCTGAACCCCGATTTCGCTGCACGCGGTTGGGATACAGAGGAAGTCATCGACTGCAGCCGCCTGCTGCCGGACGGGGGCGAGCCGGGTTACGCCCGTATTCTCGTTGCCGATTTGGACAACAGCGGAACCCTCGATCTCGTGGTATCGATCGGATTTCGCACCGGAGTATGGCTGCGCCACGTCGACGGAGAGCTCATACACATTCCACCGGATGAAAGTGTGCGCACATTCGATGCCATCGATCTCGTAGGGGTCGGCCGTCTGGATCTTGTGGCCGTCACTGAAGACGGGGCACCCGTTCAAATGATGAACATGGCGAGGAAAGAATACCTTTCAACGACGCTACGGCTTCGGGCAGCGGAATCGCTCGGCGATAGAAGGATCAACTCCTTCGGGATCGGCGGAATAGTTTCCATGAGGTCCGGTCTTCACTTTCAGACGCGGCCGATCACCGGACCCGTCGTGCACTTCGGCCTGGGAGAGCAGACCCTGGTCGACGTCGTTCGGACGGTCTGGCCCAACGGCGCGACCCAGACGCAGTATGACATCGAATCCGATCAGGCCATCCTCGCCCGCGAAGGGCTCAACAGCTCCTGTCCATGGGTTTTCGCATACGACGGCGAGGAGATGACATTCGTCTCGGATTTCATGATGCGCGCACCTCTCGGATTTCGAATAAACGCCTCCGAGACGGTGGATGTCGTCTCTACCGAAGACCGTATCAAGATCCGCCGCGATCAGCTCGTCGAGAAGAACGGCTTCTATGAAGTGCGTATTTCGGCCGAACTCTGGGAGACGATCTACTTCGATCATGTTTCGCTGTCGACCGTGGATCATCCTGTTCAGACCGAGTTCTTCCTGAACGAGCTCTACTCCATACCGGCTCCGCCGCTCGACATACGCGTGATGAACCCGCCGCGGCCGATCGCGAATGCCAGGGACTCCGGCGGCCGCGACGTAACCGACGTACTGAGCCGGCGAGACGGACGCTATCTGGACGGTTTTGAGATCTCTGCGCATCTGAGTCAGGCCGAAGACCACTATGTCGAGATAGATCTCGGCCATGAAGTTCCGGCGTCCGGCCCTTTATATCTCCTCGCCGACGGCTGGCTGCGGGGGGCGGGGAAGTCGCTGGCGGATGTTGAGAAGGAAATGCGCGAGGGCAAGTCGCCGCAATCGTTCGCTCTGGCGGATGATCTGGTGCTGTCGATCGAGG
>JACZYK010000173.1 GCA_022571135.1 Bacteroidota bacterium | reverse complement strand
CCGAAGCCGGACCTGCCTCGATATGACCATTACGGCTTCAAGATTCACCCTGACTGAGTTTTCCTCCTGGGTCAGGCCTTTACCCGCCCGCCCGGAGTTCACGTCGATCACATGCATCGCTTCCGTCTGTTCGATGAAGAGATAACCTCCAGACGGAAGGTCCACACGACTCTGAAACGCCTGCTCGACCTCCCTGTCGATTTTGGCTGCCCTGAATACGGGCTGGTTGCCACGGTGCAGCTGCACACCAGCCGCCATCTGCGGCGCAACGGCCTGGATGTATCCCCTGATATTTCGATAGAGTCGCTGACTATCGATCAGTATGCGATCATAATCCTCAGAGAAGAGATCGCGAATAATCGACGAGACCATGTTGACGTCCTGGTGGATGACGCTCGGGGGCTCGTGATTCGAAGTCAGTTTCTGCTCGATCGTCCGCCATTTTTCGATCAGCAGTCGTAGATCCGTGTCCAGCGCTTTCGCATTACGGCCATCGGCTACCGTTCGAACAATCACACCAAAGCCATCCGGTACGAGACTCTTGGCCAGGACCCGGAGACGTCTTCGCTCCTTGAACGACATGATTTTCTTCGAAACCGCGACGTAATTGGCCATCGGAACAAGGACCAGAAATCTACCGGCCAGCGAGATGTCCGTCGTAATGCGGCTGCCCTTGGACTGAATGGGCTCCTTGCTTATTCGAACCAGAATCGGTAGGTCCCGCTTCAGAAAGGTCGAAGGGTCGACCGATTCGGAGGTGTGATCCTGCGAGCGATCCGTCTTCTTTTCGTCTTGCTTGCCCCTGCCGTGTCCGTGTTGGGCTGATCGCCGCTTGCCCCGTGATTTGTTATCGGTGACATGGTGTCGCCCCTTTCCGGACGACCCGTCTCCGGTCTCTTCTACCTCATATTCCAGATCTTCGTCGGAGTCGGATGCTCTTCCACCGCCTTTCTTGCCAGAAGGGTGATGGCGGCGGACTTTGACGGGCCTGTGCAAATAGTCCGCTTTAAAATTACTTACGTTCGGCTCCTTTTCCCGGACGAACGCCAACCAATCCGGCAGGTTGTCGATCAGATCTGAAAAGTGGAGGAAGGCATCCTGCTTCTGACCGATATCGACGAAAGCTGCCTGTATACTCGGCATGATCTTCCGTATTCGGCCCAGAAAAAGGTTACCGATCGTTCGTTCGTGCTCCTGCGTCTCGATGTAGAGCTCAACCAACTCGCCATTTTCGACAATGGCGATTCGGGTCTGCTCCTCGTCGGAATTGATAATAATCTCTTTGGACATATACGTTTCATGTCCACGCGCGGTCTGGCGGCGTAGTCCTCAGGCGGACGGCTTGGATAGTGCTGCAGTGATATGCGTCTGAACAACAGATCCGCAAACATCTTATCACTCCGTCCCGGGCGAGCGCAGGCACCTGCAATTTTTTGAGATGTCTGTTCAATCATCATGAATTTGAACCATCTCCACATCTGCGTTCTCCGTGTACACTCATAAAACAGCGCGTTGGACTTCCTGTAAATAGAAAACAACAACCGGGAAAACCGATGCACCCCGAATTCGGATAACGTGGGCATCCCGAAAACCAATTTCACTCCGATCCAACTGTTCAATAACGCGAACAGAATGCTAGATGTCGTTTGAAAAGAAGTCGACGTCTTTTGCGATCTGCAGATCAATGGGTGACAGGTCTAGTTTCGAAGTGAAACACTCGTGTAGCCGTGAGGATCAGACCGTCAGGCTACCAAAATGGCATTAGGAGGGGTATTATTCGGATAAGTCGTCGAAATGATCCCACGCGCCTGAGAATAATGATCCTGGATTGATCAAGCTTAAAGAGAAATTCGTCCTCAAAACGCAACGAACTCTGGATTTGTGGGTTTATTTCTTTGCGCCCGCGCAACTGATACGTCACTCAGATTTGACGCTTTCGATCCTCACGAGAGACGAGTACTGGATGCCTGCGACCGAGAAAACATTGCCCACAAACGGAAAATCTCCTCCCGTCACCACCCGCGGACTCGAGGGTGTAATTGCTCTCGAAACCGAGATCTGTGACATCGACGGGCAAAAAGGAGAATTGATCTACGGCGGATATGACATCCACGACCTGGCGGCAAACACTACCTTTGAAGAAGTAGCGTTCCTGCTCTGGAACGGCCGTCTCCCTAATCGAAATGAAGCAGATGAACTGAGGGATGCCCTCGCGTCGGAGCGCATCCTGCCTCCGATGGTTATGGATATTCTGCGGATGACACCGGAGGACGCCAACGCGATGGCGGCTCTCAGGACGTCCGTTTCCGTCCTATCTCTCTTCGACGGAGAAGCCGACATCATGACGCCCGAGGCCAACTATCGCAAAGCGATTCGGTTGACCGCTCGCATCCCCGTCATCATCGCAGCCTTCGAAAGACTGAGGAAAGGACTGGATGTCGTGGAACCGTTGAAGCATGGGTCCACGGCGCACAATTTCCTTTACATGCTCTCGGGCGAAGAACCGGGTGAGGCCGCCGAGCACACATTCGACGTCTGCCTTATACTTCACGCCGAACATGGGCTCAATGCTTCTACGTTCACCGGTCGAGTGATCGGCGCGACATTGACAGATATGTACTCCTCGATTACCGGTGCTATAGGAGCCCTGAAGGGACCGCTCCACGGAGGAGCCAATATCAAGGTCATGGAGATGCTGCAGGATATTGACCGGACCGGAGCCGACCCCGAGCAATATGTCCTTGACATGCTGGCCAACAAGGAGCGGATCATGGGCATCGGGCATCGCGTATACAAGACGATTGATCCGCGTGCCACTATTCTGCGAGAGATGGTCGATACACTTTCAGCTGAACGCGGCGAACGCAAATGGTACGACATGAGCGTCAAGATCATGGAAACCGTCGAGCGAGAGAAGGGACTGTATCCCAACGTCGACTTCTTCAGCGCGTCGGTCTACGGAACGCTCGGCATCAGTACGGATCTTTTCACTCCCATTTTCGCCCTCTCCAGGATCACGGGTTGGACGGCACATCTGCTCGAGCAGTGGAAGGAAAATCGACTGATCCGGCCGAGAGCCGCCTATACGGGGCCGAGGGGACTCAAGACGGGCCGTTGACACGTCGCGACTGAAGTCGGGGGATTTCCGGCGACGAATCCCATCCTCGATCATTTCCTTATTACCGTTTTGTACCTTTGTCACGCAGGAAAAAAGAGTGTCGCTCGAGCGATGTCGGGCTCTTCTTCCGTTCACGACAGGGTATGCTAATCCGTTCGCGCAGAACACGCTGCCATGACTCGATCCGGATCTAAGCTCCGAAATCTGTATCGTTCGCCCATCGGCAAAAAAATTGTAACCGGAATCACCGGCCTGGGCCTGACTGTGTTCGTATTCGAGCACATGATCGGCAACCTGAAATTCCTGTTCAGCGACGCGGGATATAACGAGTATGCCCATTTTCTGATCAGCTTCGGACCCCTGCTCTGGATCGTGGAGATCGGCCTGCTAATTTTCGTCATCTTCCATATCGCCGTGGGAATCAACATCGCGATCGGGAAGCGTCGCGCACGAGGAACGGATTACCTGAAATACGAGAGTGCCGGTGCGCCAAGCCGCCAGACCATCAGTTCGCGCAGCATGGTCGTGACGGGCGCCATCCTCGGTGTCTTCCTTGTTTTCCATCTCTTCTCGTTCAAGTACGGAGCGTACTACGAGACGACGGTAAACGGGGTCGTCATGAGAGATCTGGCGGCTTTGATGCGAGAAAAGTTTGCGCACCCCGGCTATGCCTTCGGCTATCCGGCCGTCGTGCTGCTCCTCGCACTTCACCTGAGACACGGCATCTGGAGCGCGTTCCAGTCGCTAGGAGCAACGAAACCATCGTTGACTCCGATAATCTATTCGATAGGTGGACTGATCGGTCTTCTGATCGCAGTCGGATTTCTCATCGTTCCGATCGCCATCTATTTCGGATGGGTTTAACCCGCTCCCAATGAGCGAAAATGCGCCGTTCACCGGATGCACCCTGCAGCAACATTAGTACAACGTTGAATCATGGCTCCCCCATTAGATGCTAAGATCCCGTCCGGACGGCTTCAGGAAAAATGGGACAACTATAAGAACGCCATCAAGCTCGTCACCCCGGCGAACAAGAGGAAATTTACCGTCCTCGTGGTAGGCACGGGACTCGCGGGTGGGTCGGCCGCGGCCACGCTCGCCGAGTTGGGATACCACGTAAAGAGCTTCTGCATCCAGGATTCCGCACGTAGGGCTCATTCCATTGCGGCGCAAGGCGGTATCAATGCGGCGAAGAACTACCCCAATGACGGCGACACGATGTACCGCTTGTTCTACGACACGGTCAAGGGCGGCGACTTCCGCGCCCGCGAAGCAAATGTCCACCGGCTCGCCGAGGTGAGCGTGAACATCATCGACCAGTGCGTCGCGCAGGGCGTTCCGTTTGAGCGTGAGTATGGCGGGCTGCTGGACAACCGCTCCTTCGGAGGCGCACAGGTTTCGAGGACCTTTTACGCCCGCGGCCAGACCGGCCAGCAGTTGCTCCTGGGAGCCTACAACGCCATGAGCCGGCAGATCGGCGCGGGAAACATCGAGATGTTTGCGCGTCGCGAGATGCACGATCTCGTGGTAATCGACGGTCATGCCCGGGGCATCATCACGCGGGATCTTGTGACCGGAAAGATGGAGCGGCACATCGGGGATGCCGTGCTGCTCTGCACCGGCGGCTACGGGAACATCTATTACCTCTCGACCAACGCCAAGAATTCGAATGCAACCGCGGCCTGGCGGTGCTATCGCCGCGGCGCGTTGTTCGCCAACCCCTGCATGACGCAGATCCACCCGACGTGCATTCCCGTATCGGGTGAGTACCAGTCGAAGCTCACTCTGATGAGCGAGAGTCTGCGAAACGACGGTCGAATCTGGGTACCGAAGAATCAGGGGGACGCCAGAACACCAGGAGACATTCCGGAAAAAGATCGGGACTACTTCCTGGAGCGCAAGTACCCGTCGTTCGGAAACCTGGTTCCCCGAGACATTGCGTCTCGTAACTCTAAATATGTGTGCGACGATGGATTGGGCGTTGGAGAATCGAAACTGGCGGTATTCCTGGACTTTCGGGATTCCATCGAGCGTCTCGGCAAGGACAAGATCACCGAGCGCTACGGTAACCTGTTCGAGATGTATGAGCGGATCACCGGAGAGAACCCGTACCGAGTACCGATGCGCATCTACCCAGCCGTGCATTATACGATGGGTGGACTCTGGGTCGATTACGAGCTCCAGAGTACAATTCCGGGGCTGTTCGTCCTCGGAGAAGCCAATTTCTCGGATCACGGCGCCAACCGGCTTGGAGCCAGCGCCCTCATGCAGGGACTCGCCGACGGATACTTCATTATTCCGTACACGCTGGGGAATTATCTGGGCGGATCGTCTCTCGTGCAGGCGGATGTCACACATGATGCCTTTGTCGGCGCCGAGAATGATGCCACATCGCGTATTTATAAATTACTCTCGATCCAGGGATCCAAAACCGTTCTGGATTACCACCGCGATCTCGGCCGCATCATGTGGGACAGCGTGGGTATGTCCCGAACAAAAGAGGAACTTACATCGGCCATCGACCAGATCTCCGCTCTTCGAGACGAGTTCTGGCAGAACGTGCGCGTACCCGGCGAAGCGACCTTCTTCAACAAATATCTGGAATATGTAACACGCCTTGCCGATTTCCTCGAACTGGGTGAACTGATGGCACGCGATGCTTTGCTCCGCGAGGAATCGTGCGGCGGGCATTTCCGGGAAGAGCATCAGACGCCGGAAGGCGAAGCGCTGCGAAACGACGAGGAGTTCACCCACGTTTCGGCATGGGAGTACAAAGGGGATGACATCGAGCCCGTCTTCCAAAAAGAGGAGCTGGTGTTCGAGAATGTCGAACTGACGACTCGCAGCTATAAATAAGGCCTGTTAACACTATCTGAAAGCGTCCTGTAGCTACCTGCCAAAGGGCAAATCAAGGCGTGAGGAGAGAAATTTGGTGAAATCAAATGAACGACAAACAACGCAGAGTGGCCCGTTTACAGGCGCTACCCACGGGGCCGGGGCTATT
>JACZYK010000003.1 GCA_022571135.1 Bacteroidota bacterium | reverse complement strand
TTCGTCGAGACCAACCGGTGTGCCAATGCGCTGAGGGCGCTTGGACTGGGCGCGGGAGACGCTATCGGTCTTTTCATGCCGATGACACCCGAACTGGCAGCGGCTTTTCTGGCCGTCATCAAGATCGGCGGCATTATTCTGCCTCTTTTTAGCGGATATGGCCCACACGCCATCGCGACCCGCCTTATCGATGTCGGTGCGAAAGCAGTATTCACGTCGGACGGCTTCTACCGACGCGGCAAACCCATTCATCTCAAGCATACACTCGACAAGGCCCTCGAGAACTGTCCGTCGGTGGTCCACGTCATCGTCCACCGGCGGATCGAAGACTCGGCAATCCCGTGGACGAGAGGCAGAGACTTATGGTGGCACGAAACCGTGGGTATCCAGTCTGAAGAGGCGGAGACGGAGCAGACGTCGGCGGAAGACATCCTCATGATCATTTACACATCGGGAACGACAGGAAGGCCGAAGGGCGCGGTTCATACGCACTGCGGCTTCCCCGTAAAAGCCGCCCAGGACATGGCCCATGCGATGGACCTGAAGCCGGGTGAAATGATGTACTGGATGAGCGATATGGGCTGGATGATGGGGCCGTGGCTCGTCTTCGGCACACTCATCAACGGAGCCGGGATGGTCTTCTACGACGGGGCGCCCGATTATCCCGATCCAGCCCGTCTCTGGCGTATTGTCGAGCAGCACGGTGTTACCCATCTGGGTCTGTCTCCAGTCCTTATACGCGTACTCAAAGTCCACGGCAAGGAACCGCTAGTCGGTAGTGACCTGTCTAAGTTGCGCGCCGTTGGAAGTACAGGAAGTCCATGGGATCCAGAATCCTGGATGTGGCTATTCGAGAATGTACTCGATAGTAAAAAACCCATACTGAACTACTCGGGAGGAACAGAAATAAGCGGCGGAATCGTTTGCGGCAATTTCTTCAAGCCTCTAAAACCTTGCTCCTTCTCCGGTCCGGTCCCCGGCATGGCTGCCGATGTGGTCAACGAAGCCGGGCAATCCGTGATCGGAGAAGTGGGTGAACTGGTTATCCGCGGGCCATGGATTGGAATGACACGCGGCTTCTGGAAAGATCCTGACAGGTATATGGAAACGTACTGGAATCGATTCGATGGCGTCTGGCTGCACGGTGATTTCGCTGCAGTCGATGAGGACGGGCTCTGGTACATCCTTGGACGAAGTGACGACACGATCAAGGTGGCGGGAAAACGTCTCGGGCCGGCCGAGGTGGAGTCGCTCCTGAGCACTCATCCAGACGTGACGGAAAGCGCTGCCATCGGTATATCGCATCCTGTCAAAGGAGAAGAGCTTGCAGTATTTTGCGTACTCAAATCAGGTGTGATAGGCACCGAAGATCTTCGAAGCGAACTGGAACGGCTCATCACTGACGAACTCGGAAAACCGTTCAAGCCCGGAAAGATTGCTTTCACAACCGCCCTCCCGAAGACCAGAAATGCGAAAATAATGCGTAGAGTCATCCGGGCTATTTATGTCGACGAACCGCTTGGCGATATTTCCGGTCTGGAAAACCCGGATACGGTCAAAGCCATCAGAAACGCCTACTGATCGGACCTTTATCTTCGGGTAATTACGAATGAGCGCACTACAAACGGGCGCGATCTTTGCGTGGTTTTCTCGAATCCGAGTCAATCGACCGCCACTGAATTCCGGTGAAGCCATACACGTTAATATCGTTGATGATGGTCCTGGCGTCTATTGGAGTAGACGCTTGTGTCGCACAGCCGAATACCACCGCGATTATCAAGGGTCAGGTCGTGGACAAGGAGAACGGCAATCCTCTCCCGGGAGCCCACGTCTTTATAGCCACGTCGATGATCGGAACGACAACGGACTCCGAAGGGCGGTACACGCTGGGGCGCGTCCCTACCGGAGCTCTTCGGCTATACGTGTCGATGCTCGGCTATGAGCCTGATTTCAAGGATATCATGCTCAGGGTGTCGAGAGTCTATCCTTTCGACTTTCAGTTGACGCCCGCGATCCTTGAGGTCGGAGAAATCATCATTGAGGCAGAGAGAGACAAAAACTGGAAAAGGCGCCTCGATCGATTTACGACGATGTTCATCGGTGAATCACCCAACGCAGCAAATACGAAAATTCTCAATCCCGAAGCTCTCGATTTCGACGAAAAAAGAGGAACCTTCTACGCGTGGGCTTCGGAACCTCTGGTCATCGAGAATTATGCGCTGGGTTACCGCATCCAGTACTTTCTAAAAGACTTCGAACAGGATCGCACGCGTACCCGGTACGACGGCGAGCCCCTCTACGAGGAGCTGACTCCGGAGTCTGCGGAGCAGGCTTCCCTGTGGCGCGAGAACAGAGTCAAGGCATTCACCGGTTCGTTTCGTCACTTCCTGTTGGCGCTGCTCTCCCACAGAACCGAAGGTCAGGGCTTCAAAACCTACACGCGACCGGAAATGAACTCGTTACCGGGTGACTCCTTTCAGCGAAGATCGTCCTTGAGTGACCGGCGTTTCCCTATCGACCCGTCGAGTCTTTTCAAACCGGGGGCGTCGTCAACGGAGTTCGTCCTGAACTTTGACGGATTTGTAGAGATCATCTACCAGGGAGAACAGGAGGATCCGTCCTACTATGACTGGCTAAAACGAAACGGACGTCGGAAGTCTAAATTTCAGACATCCTGGATCCGACTCGAACGCGGTCCCACGGTCATCGATTACAAAGGAGACGTCCTGGACCCTTACGGGGTGACTTTTTACGGTTACCTCGCCTTTGAGCGCGTTGCCGATGAAGTTCCTAAAGAGTATCGTCCGGACCGGGCCCATTGAACGACCGAACCGGAACGAGCGCCGATCCTGATTCCCGGAATCCAAGTCTTCAGAAAATCGTGAATGCGCTCTCGATGTGTTCAAGAATCGTTTGCTTTCCAAAGCCTGTTATGGCAACGACATCGAATCTGCAGGGGGTGCCTTCAATTTTTCTCTCGTAGAGATAAGCCCTGGCGGCTCTGATCAGGTTTTTCCTTTTGTCCCGGTCAACGGCCTGTTCCGGATGGCCGAAAGTGGAATTCTTTCGGGCCTTGACCTCGACAAAAATCAGCTCTCCCCCTTCCCCATACCGTTCGGAGGGCAGAAAACAGATGAGGTCCACTTCGGCTCTGAGAGAACGATAATTCCTTTCCAGCACTTTAAATCCCCTGGATTCAAGGTATTCCGCCGCGAGATCCTCTCCTAGCCTCCCGGCATTCTGCGAAGGTGAGGGCATAACAATTCCTGCTAAACAATCCAGAACAGGGTCCATCTGAATAGAGACCTACGCGACTCGATACGCACCGACATTCTGAAAACGTCAATACCGGAGATCTCCGTGGGAGTGGAAAATGGAAATGAGCCGCTCCGGGGCCGAGCAGTACGAAGTTCTGCGAGAGATTAATATTTAGATTGCGACCGTCTGGTGCCTACCATCCCGCAATTCAACACCACCATAGACACATTTCTTGAGAGCCGGCTTTGTCTCAGGATCGTACGATACTCACTTTGACGTCCGATTTCGGAGATCAGGACGGCTACGTGGCAGCAATGAAGGTTGTCATTTTGTCTTTTGCGCCACAAGTTCGACTCGTGGACGTCACGCATCGCATCGTGCCTCAGGACGTAATGGAAGCGGCATACGTTCTGCGGGGAGTAACAGCGTATTACCCAACGGTGCATCTGGCTGTTGTTGACGTCGGTACGGACCGTCGCTCTGTCGTGCAATGGTCATTATTACGTTGGCCCCGACAATGGATTTTTTTCTAATTCTCCAAGTGTCTCAACCTGAATAGGTGGTGGCGCTCCACAGGCCGAAATTCTGGCGCACCGATCATCCGAGTTCAACATTCAACGGCCGGGACATTTTCGCTCCCGTCGCAGCACACCTAGCGCCGGACGGAGGCTCAGCAAACTAGGGTCCACCGTTCTCGATATACGGGCCATGCACTGGGTGCTCCGCATTTCGGACGATCAGGGAATTCAGGCGTGGGTAGTCCACATCGATCGGTTCGGCAACTGCATTACCAATATCTCACGCGAGGTTTTCGAAACCTGGCAACAAGGGAGACCCTTCAAGTGTTATGTCGGTATCGCGATACTGAACCTACATCATCCGACCGATGCGGCGGTTACTCCCGGCGATCCCGTGCTCCTTTTCGACAGCAGTGATCATCTGGAAATAGCCGTTTACCGCGGTAGTGCAACTGAACTGCTGGACATTCGAAAAGGAACGTCCGTGACTATCGTCTCTATCGACAAACGCTGATTTGAACGTCATGCCCGACTCATCGATGCCGGATGCGAAAGATCAACTCACCCATCTGGATCGTCTTTTCCTGATCGCACAGTTTTTGACAACGACTGCAGACGAGGCTGCCGGCCTGGTCGAAGCCACATTTGTTGAGGCCACGCGCAGAGCGGCGACGAAGGGATCCTCGGGTTCTGGTTCATTCAGCTCGCTCGTAGAGCTGATGATGATCCAGGCGACGGGAAATGATGAATCCGCGACCGTTGTCCGGGTGCAGCAAGCTCTTTCCGAGACTGTACGACGAGCGGCCGCAGATGATTTTCTTGCTGATCGTGTTCGATTGCTATTCCTGTCCATGTCCGACTCTGAAAGAATGGCGCTCTGGGCCTGTGTGGAGACATCAAGATCGGAAATCCAGGTTGCCCAGGTCGAGGAATCGACCGAGCCTGATGCGCTGAATCGATTCTGCGAAGTACTCTCCGCTCTGGCCTCTCCCTTGGAATCCAGAGTTTTCGAGCATCATATCGTGCGGTCTGCAGTTGCCGGGGCTCTTCGGTATTTCTGGGAGACGGCGTTCGTCCCCGTTCCTCCAACGCTACGCTCGGTACTCGAATCCAAACTCCGAACTGAGAGGCGGTTACCCGGTCCGATCGCTGACCGCCAGGCATCTCCAATGATCGAAAGGAAAAAAACCAGCCGCCCTGCACGTCTTTTGCCGTACACATTGCTCATCGTCCTGGCCTCCGGTTTGGCGTATCTCATCAGTCAACGCGCCGAACCCGAAGCTCCGTCGACAAATATCCTGGAACTATCCCTGTCGTCGCTGGACAATGTTGTCCTCTCGTTCCAAACGGATAATCCGGAACAGATCGAACGCTTAATCTTCGATCGGTTCGGGTGGCGTCTCACGACGCCTGTCATTGCGAATGCCACCCTCGAGGGGCTCGGCCTGAAGAGTGTGACCGAAAACATCGAGGTACCCGTTTTCATCTTCTCCAATGACGATGACGGCGCAACGATACGTGTGGTTGCATATACGTATGGATTTTTCGAGCGAAATCGTGACAGGTTTGCGCTGCCGTCCGGGACGCTGAGACAGATCCAGCAACCTGCCGGTTTCGACATTCAGGAAATGCAAGACTGGACCGCCGTCGTCTGGCGCGACAGGGACGATATCTTCGCAGCCTTCGTCGACGAGGGCGGATCGGATTTCAGAACCCGGGTCTCGCCGGGCTCCTAAACGCTCGGCAAAACGATTCTGAACGTAGTACCGTGACCCAGTTTGGACTGGTAAACACTCAGCGTTCCGCCGTGATAGTCCTCGACGATCCTCTTGGCCAAGCTGAGACCCAATCCCCACCCTCTCTTCTTGGTGCTGTAACCGGGTCTGAATACGTGCTTCCACTGTCTCCTTTCAATGCCCTTCCCGGTATCACGCACGTCGATCGTCACCCCTTCGTCCGCAACCTCCGCAACCACACTGATCTTACCCCGTTCGGCCTCGATCGAATCCATCGCGTTCTTGATGAGGTTTTCGATCACCCATTCAAACAGCTCTGCATTGATCGGAACGCGGATATCTCCCGGTACGGATACACTCAGTTTCAGCATCTTCCCAGATTTGGGAAGGCGATGCCGCATATACCCGGTGATGTTTTCGATGACGGGCTCGAGGGGCTGAATATCCAGCTTCGGCAGCGAACCGATGTCGGAAAATCGGCTCGCAACCCGAACGAGGCGCTGGATGTCTCTCTCGACCTCGTCAAGGGCGTCGGATTGCTCCTCCGGTTGATTGGGACGCGTACGAAGAAACTCCAGCCAGCCCATCAGACTCGATATGGGCGTCCCCAGTTGATGGGCTGCCTCCTTTGCCATCCCTATCCACAAGCTGCTCTGCTCGCTCCTCCGTACGTACGAAAAACCGAAATACCCTACCAGCACAAACAGACTGACGAAGCCCAGCTGGACGTAGGGGAACCATCTCAGAGCGAGTACCAATGACGACTCACCATAGTGCATTGCTTGCACAAGCCGCTGGGCCGGCCTTCCCGGACTGGCAGGAAAAGAAACCACGATGGGTACCGGCGTATGAACGGCATCCATGTCCTCTAGAATTTCCCCCAGTCGACTCATGACTCGGGCCCCGGCTGAAGGGTCGACTTCGGTCAGAGAATCCAGAGCCGCCATCGTCTCGACCTCTACGGGCACGTTTCGCCAAATAGTCGGTCGACCGAGGGAGTCAACCAGGATGGCGGGTATCCCGAACGCGTTAGGTTCCAGGAATGCGTCCAGGATGAAAGTCAGATCACTAGCAGGCGGCATGCTCTGAGCCCACGCAATCGCTCTAATGTACATTTCATATTCTTCGGGAGTGATTCCGTCCGGACGGGACGTGGCCCGTGCGGCGGCAGCGAACATATGGTCCATGTCCCTGAAAACATCCTGATAGGGATTGAACGCACCCTCCTGAGCGACCTTCGGAACCTGCTCGAGCGCCTGTGCCCAGAGTTGAACGATCGACGTCTCCCGTTCACGCAGCCTCTGGACCAGATCGTTTGTATACCAGAGTGAAGAAACCGCAATTACGACGGCGAACAGAATCAGTCCAAGCTTGAGATTGACTGAGAAGCGGTAAGCTTTCATGAGCAAAATGGGTGGCTGCACGACATTTCCGGAAGTCGAAATGTACGCCTCAGCACGATCCATTGGCTGTGCCGTTATCGGAGGATAGTCTGGCTCCTTTTCGGACCGGTCGATACGATCCGCGCGGGAATACCCAGATACGACTCGATCATGGCGATGTAGGATCTGGCTTCTTCGGGCAAGTCCTCCATGGCCGTTACTCCGGTGATATTCGCCTTCCAACCCGGGAAAGTGTCGTAGATCGGCTTTACGTTTTCCAGAGTCTGTAAATCATTGGGAAATCGGATATTCTGCTTTCCGGCAAACTCATAGGCCGTACATACCTTAATTTCCTCTAAATCGGAGAGCACGTCCAGCTTCATGATCGCTATATCCGTGAAACCGTTGATGCGCGTGGTGTACCGCAATGCCACAAGATCGAGCCATCCGCACCTCCTGGGACGCCCGGTCGTCGCTCCGAATTCAAGTCCGACGCGCCTGAGCGCCTCCCCCGTATCGTCTTTGAGCTCCGTGGCAAAAGGTCCGTTTCCGACGCGGGTAGAGTAAGCCTTGACGATACCAATCGTCCGGTCGATGTGCGTCGGAGGAATGCCGAGTCCCGTACAACAGCCTCCGACGGTCGGATGACTCGACGTTACAAATGGGTACGTACCGAAATCAATGTCCAGGAGCGATCCCTGGGCACCTTCTGCCAGGATGCGCTTCCCGTCCGAGAGCGCCGTGCAGAGAAATTCAGTCGTATCGGTTACGAACGGGTCTATCAGCTTATCAAATTCGACGTATTCGTCGATGATGGCATCCACATCGAGCTTTTCGGCTCCATAGACGGACTCGAGGACGGCGTTTTTCTCCTCGATAGAGCGAGTGAGTTTCTCCTTCAGGACGTCTCGATCGAGAAGATCGACGACCCGCACGCCCGTCCGGGCGAACTTGTCCACATAGGCAGGTCCGATTCCCCTTCCAGTCGTACCGATGGCGCCAGCATCCATGGCTCGCTCTCTCGCCTCCTCGATACGTTTGTGATACGGCATGATCAGGTGCGCATTATGCGAGATCAGCAGACGTCCCTCCACCCTATAACCGAGATCCCTGATCATCTCGATCTCATCCATCAGTGCTACGGGATCGATCACGACACCATTACCGATTACGCAACTCACGCCATCGTGAAATATTCCGCTTGGGATCAGGTGCAGGACGAACTCCTTGTCATCCCAGCAAATGGTGTGTCCCGCGTTCGCCCCTCCCTGATATCTTGCGACGATATCGACTTCGGGACTGAGTAGATCGACTACTTTTCCCTTTCCCTCGTCGCCCCATTGGCTTCCGATAACAACGGTAACCGGCATCTTTGTCTCCTTTTATTACCCGGTCGAGCGGCCTTGTGTATTTATACGAATCGCACCCATTAAGAAAGGCGGCGGATCTATACCCGCCGCCCCTCACCGTTAAGAGTACTTATCCAGGTTGCGATTCACGTGCGTCCGACGCGAACCAACCCTGTCCACTGAATCTGCTCATTCGTAACTGGCCGCTGCGGCTTCTACCGAGTCAAAATGCTTGAAAACCGTGATCAGCTTTGTGATCACGAGCAGAGATTGGATACGGTCTGCGACTTTCGCAAGCCGTAGATCACCGCCGGCGTTCCGCATTGTCGTCATGCCACTTATCAGCATTCCGAGTCCACTCGAATTCATGAACTTGACCCTGGACAGATCGACAATGACGTTAGTTTTACCCTGTCCTTTGAGCTCATGGAGGGTATCATGAAGCTTCGATCCGTCCGGGCCGCCCATGATGTTGCCCTTCAAAGTGATTATTACGCTGTTGTAGCGCTCGTCGACTTTATAGTTCATTAGTCCTCCTCACTGATGTTCCGGTGGGCGTTAACAGGCCCTGGTTATATAATCAATTACTTGCGGCTGCCGCCTCTCTGTTTAAGCTCGATGACAACCGGCGCCGCCACGAATACGGACGAATAGGTACCGATAAGGATACCGATAATAAGCGCAAACGCGAAGCCTTTAAGCACCTCGCCTCCGAATATAAATAGGACCACTACCACGAGCAAGGTAGTGCTCGATGTGACGACCGTGCGGCTGAGCGTATTGTTGATAGAGCGATTTACAACGCTCGGGTAGCTCTCGGCCTTGAACAATCCAGTGTATTCCCGGATGCGGTCAAAAACGACGACCGTATCGTTTAGCGAGTAACCGACAATGGTCAGAAACGCCGCGATAATCGTCTGATCGATCTGAAGCGAAAAGGGCAGCATGCCCCTGAGCAGAGAAAAAATACCCAGCGTAATGGTTACATCGTGCAAGAGCGCCACCACCGCTCCCACTCCGAATCGCCACTCGAATCGGATGAGGATATAGACGAAGATCACGAGCAGCGACCCCAGGAGTGAAAATATCGCCCCGCGCTTCAGGTCTTCTGCAAACCGGGGTCCTACAATGTCGGTTTTCTGCACGGTCGGTTTTGAACCGGGGAAAGCAGCCTCAATTCCGCCTACGATCAAGCTCTGAACTTCGCTGATATCGCCTTCATCGAGAGTCCTGATGAGGAGACCTGTCTCTGAGGATGTCTGATAGGTCTTTACCTCGGGTTCGCTCGTCAGAAGGCCCGTGAGCACAGAACGAACGTCCACGGCATCGAGAGGCTCTGAACTCTCGATTACGAATTCCATCCCACCCTTGAAATCGATGCCGAGTTCTAGTCCGTTGAAAATGAACGAACTGATGCTCGCCAGAAGCAGTACGGCGGAGACGACGTATCCCACCCTGCGATTCTGGATGAAGGAAAAATTTGCGTTTTCGAAGATTCGCATGTCTTTGTATGGTTATTCCGCACTCGAAGCGCGGTAGTCTTCAAATCTTTCTGCCTGGACGAGTCGTGCTCAGCCGTAGCTGACCGCGATCCGCTTCTCGATCACCATGAAATCGAAGATGACTCTCGTAAATACGATGGCCGTGAACATGGATGAGAGAATTCCCGCCATGAGGGTAACCGCAAATCCCTGGATAGGCCCCACGCCAAACGAATAGAGGATTACGCCCATAAAAAAGGTCGTGACATTGGCGTCGATAATCGCACTGAGCGCTTTCGAATAACCCCCGTCGATCGCTGCCTTAAGCGTCTTCCCTGTGGACAGTTCTTCCCGAATTCGTTCAAAAATGAGGACGTTCGCATCGACCGCCATACCGATGATCAACACGATAGCGGCGATACCCGGGAGCGTCAGCGTCGCGTTGAAAGCGGCCAGAATACCGAGGATGAAAAGCAGGTTCAGTATCAGCGCCAAGTCGGCTATGAATCCTGAGAACCGGTAGTAGAAAATCATAAACAGTGCTACAAGCAGAAGTCCGACCATCACCGAGTTCAGACCTGCCTTTATCGAGGCCTGCCCGAGGCTCGGACCGACGGTGCGTTCTTCGATGATCTCCACGGGAGCCGGAAGGGCCCCGGACTTGAGAATGGTAACGATGTCCGAAGCCTCGTCACGAGAATCGAGTCCGGTGATATTGGACCTCCCGCCGGTAATTCGCTGTATGACGTTGGGATAGGAATAAACCACGTTGTCCAGAACGATTGCAACGTTTTTGCCCACGTTGGCGCCCGTCAGACGGGCCCACGTACGAGCGCCTTCCGAGTTCATCACCATGGTCACTTCCGGCTGGTTCGTGAACTGGTCGAAGTCCACCCGGGCGTCAGTGATCACGTCGCCCGTCAGTTCGATTTCGGAGCGTACGCCGAGCAGATCATACACCTCTACACCGGCTTCGGTCACTCCCGCCGGAGATGCGGTATACATGAGCGTTATATTCTGAGGAAGCAGGTCCCGAACGCGCGGCTCCGAAAGCAGCAGATTGACGGCCGCCGTGTCCTGCTCGGTTACACGACCGAACGTAACGACCTGCCCGATCGGCTGCAGAACATCGAGCAGCGCATTTCCGGATCCGGAATCACCCTGATCCAGGAGCGAATTCACGTCGAACGTGGAATCTGCGGCCGCATCGTAGGCGAGTGTTTCCTCCGTCGAATCCGCCTCCATCTCGAAGTACTCGATGATGCGAGAGAGTGAACGGCTGAGTTCTGCGGGATCGGCCATCAGGCGAAACTCCAGTCTGGCTGTACCTCGAAGAAGCCTGCGGATCCTCTCCGGATCGTCGATTCCGGGGAGTTCTACAATAATTCGCCGTGTTCCCTGCTTCTGTATCGATGGCTCGGTCACTCCGTAGCGGTCCACGCGGTCGCGGATGATTTCGATGCCCCTGTTGACCGCCTCGTCCGACTCGTTTCTGAGATATGAGGCTACATCGGCGTTACTCGATCTCCGCGTGATTCCAAATGTCTCGTTTCTGTAGTATCTGGATAGCCGGGCATCCGAATCTCTCGACTCGAATTCCTGGACGAAGGCTTCAATGATGGAGATATTCCCGGTACGGGCCCGGTTAATAGCGATCGACAAAACCTCGTCGAATAACTGATCCCTGTCGTTGGCCAGTTCCCTGATCAAGGCTCCAACCTGGACCTCGAGGGTCACGTGCATACCACCAAGCAGGTCCAGCCCCAACTTGAGGGCTTTTTCCTCCACGTCGCGGATTTTAGCAAAATTGTCCTTTTCGTACTGCTCACGGCCCGCCTCGTCGAGGGATTCCATCTCCCTGTTCATCAGGTAGCGCTGAGCGGACGGATACAGGTAGTACACCGACATTACCAAAAAAAATAATATCAGAAATACCTTTATTCCGTTTCCTTGCATGTCTATTACCGGTTTATTGGATCTTAGAAAGAGTCATCCGGGCGCGTGCTCTTTACGAAGCACCGATTATGCCGGCCCTCTCTCGATGGAGATGTAAGTGGACCAGCACGCGCGGAAAAACTTGACGGCGCCGCTCGAAATGCGCCAGCGGATAGCCCTAGGGGCCAAGCGGTTGGGCGGAAGATCTCAGAAGTCCGCCGCAAAGGAAACGGCCGAGGTTCGCAGGATTTCGATAGATAAGGCGATCACGCGCAACAGGCGGGTCTCCCCATAGCGCAGCACCGCCCCGAACGGGCCGCTTCTTCTTGTAATCCGTTCTGGCCGATGAGGCTGCCTCGAGCTGACGGTTCAGAACGGCCGTTCCGACGGCCTCATTGAACTGTCGCCGAAGTTCCTGGATGAACGTGTCGTCGTCAACATCCTCTCCGATGATCAGGTCACCGACGGATCTTTCGGAATATTCAGAAATTATTTCCTCCAGAAAAGCCTTGAGAAAATCGTCGAAGGACCGTGGGGCCGCTTCAGAAGCCCGGTCGAGAGCATCCTGAACCTGTGGCAGCAATCCTCCCGGTAGATGTAGTCTCAACCACTCGGCGTATCTTGAGCCCGCCGAATCGGCTCGTGCCGCCGGCACGAACGTTACCGAGCCGACGCTCAGCAGCGTCAGCGACACGATGATCCGAAGAAGACGGATACTGCGGAAATGCCGCATTTTGAAGGTAATTTTAAGTCCGGTACAGCATGATAAATTAAGCACTTCAGAAAGCCTTATCAATCCTTCGCAGAGATTCCGAAGAATGCAATTCAACCTGTTTTAATTTATCAAGGCCCTAAATTAGCTTCGCTGTATGTTTCCGTCTCGGTCTACTGCCTGCACGAACTAAACCCATATGTCTGAATTATCTTCCCCAATCCTGAGAACGGGATGGACTGCCCGGAGACGTTTCACTGCTGTTACATTCGTCTTATCCGTTCTCCTCCTTGGCTGGGGAGCCTTCGTAACGAGTATCGACGCCGGACTCGCCGTTCCGGACTGGCCTACATCGTTCAATTCCTTCGATCCATTCAATCCGTGGCCCGCCTGGTGGACGGTAACGCCGATACTGGCCGAACATGGTCACAGGCTTCTCGGGGCCCTCGTCGGAATGTTGACCGCCGTACTAGCCGTCTGGACCTGGAAGTTGGATGACCGCGGCTGGATGCGTCGACTCGGATGGATGGCTCTCATGCTTGTCATTTTCCAGGGCGTTCTAGGCGGTCTCCGCGTCGTGTGGGTTTCTCTTAGTCTTGCGATCGTCCATGCTTCGGTCGCACAGCTGTTTTTTGCAACGCTGGCCGCCATGATTCTATTCGTCTCGCCCGCGTGGGACAGAGCGCGAAGCCGCTCATCGACTCACCTGCCGATCTCTGTCAGGAAAGTAACGCTTCGTGCCTCGGCTGCGGTTTATATCCAGATCATCCTCGGAGCGCTGCTCAGGCACCCGGGTTCGGGCATTGATCCCGTGCTTGCCGGCATACATTTCGGGTGGGCCTTCCTCGCTTCGGCGGCTGTGTTTTATGCCTGGATCACCATCCGGCTCTCGTATCCGGAAGCAAGGGATCTGGTTCGATTATCGTCGTGGAGTCTCGGAATTCTGGCGGTCCAGGTCACCCTCGGTCTTTTTGCTTATTTTGTTTTGTTGAATGAGCGAGGTTTAGTCCAGCCGAGTAATGTCCAAGTGGTCGCGAATACGGCCCACATGGTCGTCGGCGCACTACTGTTTGCAGCAACTGTCACGACTGTGGTCCTATCATACCGTTTATCGGCCTTCTCAAAACCGACACCCTCATGATTCGCGACCGCTCGGAATGTGATTTCCGGTCGAATCATTTTCTCATACCCAAGAATGCAAAAAATTGATCATCATAAAGCTGTCAGGACGGAGCTTCCAACCGACACGAGCCGCAGGACAAATAACGCCGCCACTGCCTCTGGAGTTACGACCCGTCTCATGCAGCTGCCGGCATCGCGCGGTGTACTGGTCCGCGACTACGTCCAATTGATTAAGCCGGAGATAACCTTTCTGGTGGTCATTTCTGCGCTCGCGGGGTTCGTTCTCGCCTCTACGGATGGAATCAGTGGATGGACATTATTCTGGGCCCTGATTGGGATTTCCCTTACGTCTGCGGGCGGCAGCGCTCTGAACCATTATCTGGAGCGCGATCTGGATGCGCAGATGAAACGAACGGCCGCACGCCCGTTGCCTTCGGGTCGGGTTAGCCCGAAGAGTGCAAGAATCTTCGGGTACGTACTCGTCGGGTTCGGTCTGGCTATACTGTGTCCGCTGTGCAACCCACTGACCGGCGTGCTGGCGGCGGTTGCCGTCGTTCTCTATCTGTACGTCTACACGCCGCTCAAGCGCGTCACGCCATACAACACGCTGATCGGAACCATTCCGGGTGCACTTCCGGCTCTCGGAGGCTGGACGGCGGCCACCGGCAACATAGGCGCCGGTGGACTGGCCATTTTTGCCGTTCTGGTTTTCTGGCAGATGCCCCATTTTATGTCATTGGCCTGGATGTATCGAAAGGATTACGAGCGAGCCGGTTACAGGATGTGGACCATCGATGATGCCGACGGAAAGAGGACTGTCTTTCTGACCGTTCTGTTTTCAATTGCCATGGTGCTCGCCAGCTTGCTCCCCGTCGTGCTGTCTCTGTCCGGCTTGTCGTATCTGATCGGAGCATCCGTTCTCGGTTTCTGGTTCATGTTACCAGTTGTAAGGTTCGCGCGCTCGAAATCGGTCCAGGATGCCCGCTCCGTACTCAAGGCTTCCGTACTCTACATTCCGTTGCTGCTGTTGCTCATCGTAGCAGACCGTCTTACTGAATTCTGATGCGTCCTCCGGTCAAGATCGATATACCGAATGAAGCTGCTGCTCCTCGCCGAATCGATCTGAAAGCACTGAGTTACTCTGAATTGGAGACTTTTGCAGAGCAGTTGGGACTTCCCGCCTATCGGGGACGTCAGATCTTCAGGTGGCTCTACGCCCGTGGCGCCCCAGGCTTCTCGGAAATGACCGATCTGCCCTCGACGCTGCGCGAAACGCTCTCTCTCTCGGCCGGCATAGAAACGATCGTCCCCGAGCTTACACAGGAGGCAAGCGATCACACGCTCAAGTCCCTTTTCCGACTCTCGAGCGGAAATGCGGTCGAGGCCGTCCTGATTCCGGACTTCGACCAGGACGGCAACGCCATTCGTCTGACGGTTTGCGTATCGTCGCAGGTAGGTTGTGCGATGGCCTGCTCGTTCTGTGCGACGGGGCAGATGGGATTCCTTCAGAACCTCTCTTCCGGTCAGATTGTCGATCAGGTGCTCCACGCCAATCGGTTGGCCAGGGAGCGGTTCGGTCGGCGGGTCACGAATATCGTCTTCATGGGTATGGGCGAGCCCCTTCTGAACTATAACGCCGTACTGGACGCAGTCGAGAAGATCACCCATAAAGACGGCCTGGGAATGGCGCCCCGGAGAATCACGGTCTCGACCGTCGGACTCTCAAGACGAATCAAACAGTTGGCCGACGACGATACCCGATTCAATCTGGCCATCTCCCTTCATGCTCCCACAGAGAAAAAGCGCAGCAGCATCATACCCCTCAACCGGACGGCTCGAACGGACCTGATGTCGCTCAGGGAAGCGGTCGTCTACTATACCGGCCGCACGAAACGGCAGGTGACGTACGAGTACTGCATGTTCAAGGACTTCAACGACTCTGAGGAGGACGCCGAACGCCTCGCGGATGTGGTCGCCTGGGCACCCAGCAAGGTCAACCTCATCATGTACAATCCGGTCGAAGGACTCGGATTTTCGAGAACGAGCGAAGAGATACTGAATCGTTTTATCCGTATTCTGGTCCGGCGTCGCGTAACCGTCACAGTCCGGCGCAGCCGTGGACAGGATATCGATGCGGCGTGCGGTCAGCTCGCCAACAAGCCCCGAGATACAAAGTCGTGACGATCCTCAGAAAGCGCGAAGCCGGTCTGAGAATGAGCCTGGGAAAGTGGCTGCTGGGTTTCTGTGGAGCCATGCTGGTCGTGGCTGTCATCCCGAGAACGCTTTTCGCCGTACTGCGCCGTGCATTCGCGCGGTCGCTGCGAGAGATACTCGCGATCGTCGTGACCGGCCTGATCACCGAGAAACTATCCAAGTGGCTCGATCGGTGAGCCCTCTCGACCTAAAGATCCGATCCTCTGACCACCTCGGCCTCCCCGGTGCGGCTCTTCAGTCTGATCGACAACAGCGCCAGAACGGCCGTTACGACGGCAATCGCCAGGAAGGCGAACGCATAACCGCCCACTTCGCCTCCCCGCGACGACGCGATCGCTCCCACGAGGGCGCCACCGATAATCTGTCCGATCGAAATGAACAGGGTGATGATGCCCTGCGACACGGTCTTCTCGCCCTTCCGCGCTTCGAGGAGCAGGATGTAACTCAAAACGGAGCCCATGATTCCGGCTAGTCCGAATCCGATGAGCACGGATCCGACGTAGAAGAGAGGCCGTGATGAAGGATATAGCGCAATAGCCCCCATTCCCGCTACCAGCATCGAATTACATACAATTGCGACCGCCCTCGATCCCGTGTAGTCCAGGATTCGACCGGCAACGGGTGATCCGATGGCGACGGCTACCATCATCGGCATCAACATGAACGCAGCCGTCGATTGGGTAACGCCGAATGCCAGAATGGCAATCGTTGGAAAAAATATGAAGGCGGCCTCATTAAGACCCGCACCGACCGCCAGCACGCTCGTTATCGCTACCTGGCGGTTGCGGAACATGTCCAATCGGATAACCGGATCTTGCGCTCGGCGCTCAATTCTGAGGAAGACGGGAATCAGCAACAAAGCCACCAGGAATGACACCCAGATCCTGCGTGACGCCAGACTGGCCGCCAGATCACCCGTATCGAGCTGACTGAGGCCGTACGCCAGCGCCAGGATCAGAATCCCGAGAGAGAGAACCCCTCGAACGTCGAAGGGAGCCTTCTTTCCCGGACGCGTCGACGGCAGAAACCGAAGACCGAATACGAGGACCACAAGAGCCGGCAACACGAAGGTGAAGTACATCCAGCGCCAGCTTATCAACAACAGAATGCCCGCCAACGGCGGACCGATAATAAAGGCGATACCGAATACCGCGCCCAGTATGCCCAGAGCACGTCCTCTCTTCTCGGGTTCGTAGGCATCACCTATTACGGCCGCAGCGACCGGGAAAATGCCCGAGGCCGCGAGTCCCTGCATCACGCGTCCGAGGAGCAGTACTGCGAAACTGGGTGAAAGCCCGACCACCACGCCTCCGACCGCGAAAAGCGACACGTTCATGAGATATATCCGGCGTCTTCCATACACATCGGCGAGTTTGGACATGACCAGAACACCCATCAGGTTGGACAACACGAACGTGATGAAGACCCACGAAACGCCTCGCTCATCGAGAGAGAATGTCTCCCGGATGGCAGGCAGCGCCGGACCGATCATGGCAATATCGAGCGCCGCCATCAGGACACCGAGAAAGAGGACGGCGAGTATCGGGCCTCGTCCGGTGTTACTTTCCACGTTCAAGCCTGTTACCGAGTGGATTAGATCAAAGATGGAGTGAGCCTGAATCTGTATTCCGACGGCGTTCTACGAGGAAGGCTCCTCCAGGTTTGCCACTCGATGGAGGCTTCATATTTTCGGCAGCGTCCGCGACACGTTATTACCCCGCCTGCAGCGAATGAGTCATCGCCCCGTCACATCGATTATCCTGGCGTGTGTGGCTGCAGGCTTCTTTGCTTCGTGCAAGCCGACGGCAGAAGAGATTGCCGGCGCCTGGGTCCGGACTACCCTCGACGAGATGCCGCTGAGCCGGTTGGTTTCTCAGCTGTTTATCGTCACTCTTCCCGAAAACGAGTCCGAATTCGAACCAGATTCGTATGAGAGGCTTCGATTCTGGGTGACGCGTTTTGAGGCCGGGGGTGTCGTTCTGCTAAGAAGTTCTTCTTCGATACAGGCCGCGATCATAGCCGATCTGCAGGACTCTTCGCGGATTCCGATTCTGGTTGCCCGGGACATGGAATCGTGGGCGGCGATGCGTATCAAAAACGCCACTGAATTTCCGAGTGCGATAGCGATTGCTGCGACGGATAATCCGGAATTCGCTTTCGAGGCGGGTAGAATAACGGCAGAAAAAGCACTGTCTTTGGGCGTTAATCTAATCCTGGTCCCGGACGTGAATTCAATTCCCCGGAATCCCGTTATCCGTACGAGATCATTCGGTGATCCTCCCCGCATTGCCGGCGAGTATATCCGTCGGTTCGTCCACGGCGTCCAGCGCACGGGCGCCCTGGCTACCGTAAAGTATTTCCTCGGACACGGAGACGCCTCCCGCGTACCGGATACGCTTTCCGGATCTCTCTGGGCACCGCTCCTCAGTGATCGACTCGGAGGACTGATCGTGTCGGATGCCCTGAACGTGGCCGGTGTCGGCAATGATGACCCCGGGGACGTGGCCGTGCGGGCGATCGATGCCGGGGTCGATTTGCTACTCCTCTCGCCTGACCCGGAAGCGGCCTATCGGTCCATCATAAAAGCAGTCCAGGAGGGACGGCTATCTGAAACCCGAATCAGGCAGTCCGTCGAGAGGATTCTTCGGGCAAAGACTGCCGCCGGTCTCCATCTCCGTAGACAAACGGACCTGAATCAGGTTCGCTCGATTCTTTCGCGTCCGGAGCATCGGTCTCTCTCCGCGACGATCGCCCGCCGGTCGCTCGTTCTGCTGGCAAACGACGGTCTCATACCGCTCGTAACCCCGGAGCGCTCCATCCTGCTCGTCTCCCTCATCGAGGCCAATGCGATAGGAAAAGAGGAAGATCTCGTCCGAGAGGTCACGAGAAGACACAACGGACCGCTTCTGACGCGCGTGATAGACACCGCGACCTGGAGACTCGCTATCGACGGGATCGTTCGAGACGCCGGAAGGCACGATATCGTCCTCATCGCAGATCAGGCGTCTGAATTCCGACCTCAGCCGAATACAATCGGGGCTATTCTCGATCGGATATCGACCTCTCGTCGCCCGATTATATTCGTCGGTATGGGATCTCCGTACAGCCTCCCGGGAGCTGCCGGACAGGCGAACGCCATCCTCCTCTCATTCGGATCCTCCCGAGTCGCCGCCGGGGCCATAGCCGGAGCAATATTCGGAGAGTCGCGAGTCTGTGGCCGATTGCCGATCCAGCTTTCGGACACGATGACTCGAGGCTCGGGTCTCTGCCTGCGGCAGACGTTTCCGCGCAGAGGTTATCCGGGCAACGTCGGAATGAGCGCCATGGATGTACTCAATCTGGATTCCCTTCTCATACAGGCTGTCGCCGACAGCGCATTTCCTGGCGCAGCCATAGCCGTCGGTCGCGCCGGCGTTATCGTTCATATGGACGGTTACGGCAGATTCACTTACGAATCGGGGCAGAACGTAACACCCGAGTCCCTTTTCGACCTGGCGAGCCTTACGAAGGTAATCGCCACGACAACGGCGATGATGCAGTTCTACGAGGCCGGGCAGATATCTCTGGATGACCCCGTATCCAGATTCATCCCCGCTTTCGCCGCAAACGGCAAAGGAGGTGTCACGATTCGGGACCTGTTAACGCATACGAGCGGGCTCATACCGTTCAGACGATTCTACGAAATCTACGGTGCGAATCGAGATACGGTTTTGACCAGGATCATGGCCGATTCCCTCGTTTATGAACCGGGATCATCGTATCGTTATTCGGATTTCGGACCGATCATGCTCGCCCTAATCGCCGAGACAATTACCGGGCAATCGTTCGATGATTATACGCGCGAACACATTTTCGAGCCGCTGGGAATGTTTGACACTGGGTTTCGAAAAGTTCAGGGCAGAGCAGATCCCCATGTCGTCCCCACCGAGCGAGACCACTACTTTCGAAATCGACTTGTTCAGGGGGAAGTTCACGACGAAAACGCCTACCTGCTTGAAGGCACGGCGGGGCACGCCGGACTGTTTTCAAACGCCCGCGACTTGGCCCGATTCGCCTACATGATGGTGCACGAGGGACGCGTGGGAAATAAGGTGTTTTTGAAGCCGGCAACCATTCGTCTTTTCACAACGGCCGTCGATCCGGAGAAATCTCATACCCGAGCCCTGGGATGGGATACGAAGCGCCCCGCCGGATATTCTTCGGCTGGTCGCCATTTCGGCCCGCACTCGTTCGGGCATACGGGCTTTACGGGTACTTCGATATGGATCGACCCGGATCAGGCCCTCTATGTGATCCTGCTCACCAACAGGGTGTATCCTTCCAGGGAGAACAGAGGACACATTGCCGTGCGCCCCGCGGTGGCCGATCTGGTGTACTCCTCCATCCGATCCGAACCAACCTCCCGCTTCTTCAACGGAGAGGAATAGTCCGTGGCGGAACAGAATCATGACATTTGTTTTCAAGTTCCGTTCCTTCCCGAATAGAGGTCACAGCAAGCACATTTACGCACAAACAATCCATGCCAACTTACCTTTACAGACGTAAAGACGGCAGCACGTTCGAGATTGAGCAAAAGATTACCGAACCTGCTCTAATTAATTGTCCTACAACAGGACAGTCGGTGACACGCCTGATTAGCGGCGGCGCCGGACTGGTATTCAAGGGTAGCGGATTCTATATCACGGATTACGCCCGTAATGGAAAGTCTCCCTCTTCGGAGAAGAAGTCCGAGCCTGCTTCGAAGAGTACGGACTCGGAGTCTTCGAATGCCAAGTCCGGAGATTCCGGCTCTTCGTCCGGAGATTCCGGCTCTTCGTCCAGAGATTCCGGCTCTTCGTCCGACTGATTCCGGCTCTTCGTCCGACGATTTCCGGACAGTGCGCCTGAGAACGGTCGGCGATCGAGTCCCACCAGGCACCATCCCGATTACGGTGTTTCTCCACGCCTCCACCTCTCGGTAGTCCGACGCCAGAAACGCTCGTATTCGGATCTCCGTTCGAGGAGAAAATGTTTAATGACCTCCGGGGTGTCGCTCATCAGAGCGCGGTTGAATCGAAAGGTTCGTTCTCCCCTTCCGTCATCATACGCGTAATACCATATTTCCGCATCCAGAGACCGTTCGATGAATAACGGCTCACCCATGAGTATGTAAATCATCCCACGGTCTGTTTTCCATCCCTCCTTGAAATCTGAATAACGCAGGTTCGCACCTTCCACGCGGCTGAAGTACGTTCGAACCGCCTCGGAGGCTCGCTGTCGATCGGACATATATCGACCCCAGAATCCATCAAAACGGCCGCGAGCATCGTCCGTCCCGATGGAAGAACGGAGCTCGTCCCACTCTCCTGCCTCGGCCAGATAGATCAGAGGAGGAATCAGGCCGCTGAATTCCGAGACAGCCGGAAAATTTGACGATCTGAAAATGATATACCTTGTGAGCTCAACAGCCGGAGGAGAGCCCTCGGTATACAGATCTTCGATCTCTACCTCAACCCTGTATATCCCGGAGTCCACCAGAGGAAAGGTCTCCTCGATTCTTGAAAGCGGGCCGCGACTTTCGGTTCGGACATTGGAATAGAGCGTATCACTCACCTCGATATTCATCCGAAGCGACCCGGAGATCGGACCCGTCCAGAAAGGAGGTAGCGCCGTCGTCGTATCGACATCCAGCCTGACAAGCAGCGTATGGATTCTGACAGGCCTGGTTATATTGCCGGTGAGATAGAACACTGATTTCAGCACTCCAATGGTGTCCGGAACCTGGATTCCGACGACGGGGGAACCCGCCACTGTTTCAAGCAGCAATTCCGTCACGACAAGCGGCTGATTCCGGGCGGGTAATTCAATGGCCAACATCCGCCGCTCCGTCTTACCGGAGGTCAGGTCTTCGAGTACAATTTCTATCACGTAATCTCCCGCCGATACCGGCAGAAAGGCCGAGTAGGACGCAGTCCGGAATAGGGACGGGCCTCGATCCGTTCCTTTCAGGATCGTATTCCCGCCGGATCTCTCGGCCAGAACCTGATTACCCGTCTCGTCCAGGAGGCGTACTAGCCATTCGACTCGCGCTGTCAAAGCGCCTTCGTTGCGACGGAATACCAGGGCTATCTCCGGCGTACGCACATCCACTCTGATTCCTCTCTGGCCTCCCTCGAGGGCTGGTCTCGCTTGAGCGTCAAAGGCGGGAATTCCGGGCTCGAAAGAAGTGGAAAGTCCCGCGTACTGCCGAACCGCGGGCGCCGATCCGGAACACGCAGCCATGCCCGCCACAAGCAAGAGCAGCAGACCCCCCTGTAAAACGTTCAGCCTCATGCGATCCTATGCTACCTCTCCTGCAGCCTCGACGATGAGAGCGAATTCGTCGGCTTTCAGACTCGCTCCTCCGATCAGTCCGCCGTCCACGTCCGGTTTTGAAAATAGTTCTGCGGCACTGCCCGGCTTTACACTTCCCCCGTACAGAATATGTGTGTCGGCACCGGTATCGGAGCCGAACTGCTCGACCAGAAGTCGACGTATGATGGCATGCATCGCCTGAGCCTGGGCCGGCGAGGCCGTGCGACCCGTTCCGATCGCCCATACAGGTTCATAGGCGACAACCAATTCGGATCCGTCTGCGTTATGGATTCCCGCCAGACTCGCACGCACCTGTTCAGATACGACGGCGACCTCTCGCCCGGCATCCCTCTCCTCAAGCGTTTCTCCCACGCAGACGATCGGGACGAGCTTGTGCTTTTGGGCCTGAATGATTTTTCGGTTGACTCCTTCGTTTGACTCGCCAAATAGCCGCCGGCGTTCGGAGTGCCCCACAATCACGTAATGACAGCCGACGGCTCTGAGCATCGGCGCCGAAATTTCTCCCGTAAAGGCACCCCACACCTCATCATGCATGTTCTGTGCGCCGAGGCGGATCGGCGATCCGTGAAGGACACTGAACGTAGAATCCAGATTGATAAACGGAGGGCACACGGCTACCTGGACAGGGCCCGGATCTCCTACTTCCGAAACCACAGCGGTCGCCAGCTGCCGCGCCGACGTCAGATCCATGTTCATTTTCCAGTTTCCTGCTACAAGCATATTCCTCTCTTTTTCTAAGCCGTGCCGCCCTATCGGGACGAGGCGGCGGTTTGATTGAACTCTGTTACAATTCGGACCAGATCAAGACCGAGATATCGAAGCGCCGGCCCTGTGTATTTGGCAATGATATTTCCATCAAGACCGATCAGGTAACGCGTCGGTACGACATGGATGTTGTAAGCCCGGGCAATGTCGGATGATAATCCCCCGTCCGCATAAACAAATACGCCCGGCGGTGTAGATTCCTCGAACAGAGCGTCATTGATGTCGCGATCCGGCTCCACGGAAATCGAGATGGTATGAAAAAGTCGGTCGTCCAGCGCTTCGAACAGCTCATTTCGATCGGCCAGCTCCTGCTGAAAAACCGTGTTTCTTGGATCATAAAATTCGAGGATTTGATAGCGCAGCCCCCTGTCTTCAGACGTCACCGTATGCCCTTCCCTTGTGACCAGTAAAAACCCCGGCGCCGGCATCCCCGGCATGAGATTCTCCAGTTCATACGCTGCCCGGGAAGCCCATCGGGCCCAATCAGAAACAGGATATTTTCTACGTAACTCGAGAGCGGCCTCCAGTGCCCGCTCCTGATCGAGACTATCCGTGTAGGCGAGTACGATTTCGGACTGAAGAGCAGCGCGCTGCTCTGTATCGGAGACGCGTCCGATGTAGGATTCGATCAGGGCCACCGAAGAATCCAGTCCCGAGATTCGAGCAGTTGATCGTCTAGCGCTGCGAACTGCCTCCACAATGCTGGCATTGTCGTCCGCTAGCATGCCAAAGCGGGCAACGACGAGTGAATCATTCCAGCCTTCGAGCATCACTACCGATTCCACAACCGCGAGATCGGCGCCGAGAGTCAGCGGATACGTGGCATCGAGACTCCACAGGACCGTACTCGTCTGCATAATGATACGCTGCACTTCGTCCGGTTCGTATCCCTCGCCTTTGAGCAGATCGAGAAGCATCCGGTTGTGTTGATACTTTGTATTGCGATAGGCCGACCACGCAGCATTTTCAGGAGAGACGATGCGCAGTCCTCTCGCATCCAGGGGAAACGAGCCCGACACCTTCGTGCTGTCTCCAGCGACCACTACCAGCTCGGCGACGGTCATCGTAACTCCGCTCCGGCTGATGATGAGTGGATAGATCCCCCTCTCGAGGGCGGCGACGGTCATGGAGAAATGTCCCGACCGATCCGTAAGAGCCACTCCTAGCGTATCCACATCGCCCTCAAGCTGAGTGGCGACGACAATCTCGAACATGCTGAAATCCTTTGTCGAGTCTGCCTGCTCCCTTATCGAGAGCGTACCCTCGACATAACTCTCTATTCGCGGAGCCTCGCTCGCAGAACATCCTGAAAGCAGCCAGAACAGGCCGACTCCCAGCCACCACTTCGCAATTTTCTGCATCGATATCCTGTTTATTGTGTTCTTTCTTCGCATTCCGACATTTGTCAGCGGCCACGGTGACGCGCGAGTCGGTCCTCCAGAAGGGTCCGGATCTGTTTGGGATCCGCAGAACCCGAGAATCTGCGCATTACCTGACCGATAAAAAAGCCCATTAATCCGATCTTTCCCGAGACGTACCTGTCTGCCTGCTCGGGATGTCCGGCAAGCACCTCTTCGATGTAGGGAATCAGGACTTCCGGATCGGAAACCTGCAGAAGTCCGTGATCCTTTGCGATTGTTTTCGCCTCCTCTGTCGTGTGAAGCATGGTTTTGTAGATCTCCCGGGCCGCTGTCGAACTGATCCTGTCATTGAGCCTCATGTCTACAAGACCTGCCAGCCTCTTCGGAGAAATCGGGAAATCACCGATGTCCTTTTCCTTTAACGTACGGAGCACGTCCGTCATCAAAAAATTGGAAACGGCCTTCGCGATCTCGCCTGGGTTTGCGCCGCTCACAGTTTTCAGGACGCCTGCCGTACAGGCTTCAAAATAATCCGCGGTGGCACGCTCTTCGGTGAGTAAGGTTGCATCATAAAGGGGCAAATTCCAGGTTTTCATATATCGTTCGATCCTGGATGCGGGCAGTTCAGGCAGATCCCGTCGGATCGTCTCGATCATTTCGTCCGTCACACGGACCGGCGCCAGATCGGGCTCCGGGAAATACCGGTAGTCGTGCGCCTCCTCCTTTGATCTCATCGCGCGGGTGCGAGTGTCGGAATCGTCCCACAATCTCGTTTCGGCCCTTATCCTACCCCCTCCTCGAATAACCCCGGTCTGTCTTTCGATCTCGTACTTGAGAGCCCGTTGCACGTGACGGAATGAGTTCAGGTTTTTTATCTCGACCTTTTCGCCAAAATCGTGAGAACCCCTACGACGGATGGAAAGATTGGCGTCGCAGCGCAGAGATCCTTCCTCCATGTTCCCATCGCATATATCGAGGTAACGAACCAGCCGGCGGATGTTCTTCAGATACAGAACCGCCTCCTGAGGGGATTTGAGATCCGGATCCGAGACGATCTCGATGAGGGGTACGCCGCACCTGTTAAAGTCCAGCAGAGTGCTGTCCGGATCCCGATCATGGTTTGATTTCCCCGCATCTTCCTCCATGTGAATTCGCTGGATTCCGATTCTGCGCTCAGAGATCCCAGACTCCGTCGGAGGAGTGATGTCGATGTAGCCGTTTGTACAGATTGGGTGTTCGAACTGCGAGATCTGATAGCCTTTCGGCAAATCGGGATAGAAATAATGTTTCCTGGCGAACAGCGACACGGGGGCGATATCGCAGTGGGTAGCGAGCCCCATCCGGAGCGTATACTCGACGACGCGCTCGTTGAAGAGGGGAAGCGTACCGGGGTGACCCAGACTGATCGGATCGATGCGCTGGTTTGGTAGGGCTCCATAAGCTGCCGGCTCGGGGCTGAATACCTTCGACTCCGTCGAGAGCTGGCAGTGGACCTCCAGTCCGATGACCGCTTCGTACTCGCCTCCCATCGACCGCGCCCCGGCGTACTTTGCCAGGGCCTGTTAACGCTACCTGAAAGCGTCCTGTAAACAGGCCCTGATTGGTAAAAGAGACCCTACCTGCCTGCTCCCCGGATCGCTGTATATAGTGTACGGAACAGGATCTGCATGTCTCGTCGAATGCTCATGTTCTCTATGTAAAACAGGTCGTACTTCACCTTCTGTCGGACATCGTCCAGACTCGTGTCGTACTTCCATTTGACCTGAGCCCAACCCGTGATTCCCGGCTTGACGCGGTGGCGTCTGTTGTACAGAGGAATCTCGTCCGCCAGGCGCTCGACGAAATAAGGACGTTCCGGACGCGGTCCAACCAGGCTCATGTCACCTTTGAAAACGTTCCAGAACTGAGGCACTTCATCCAGGCGCGTTTTTCGGAGCCATCTTCCGATCGCCGTATATCGATGATCGTTTTGCGAAGCCCACACCGGACCCGTCTCTGCTTCGGCGTTATCACGCATGGTCCGATACTTCAACATCGAAAATATTCGACCCTTTCGACCCACACGCTTCTGACGATAGATTGCCGGTCCGGAAGATGTTAGTCGGATAAAAAGGCCTATGGTGATCCACACCGGGAGCCCGATCGAGAGAACGAGAAATGCGACCGCCACGTCGAACAAACGTTTCAGGCTCTTTTCCCAGTCCTGCATCGGCTCGGGAAGCACTTCGATCAGCGGGAGGCCGTACATGTGCTCCGTCCTTGCCATCCCGCCGATAATGGTGTAGAAATCGGGTACCAGCTTCAAGGATACCGACTTTCCGTCGCAGAGCCGCAA
>JACZYK010000172.1 GCA_022571135.1 Bacteroidota bacterium | reverse complement strand
CCGGTAGACCCACTTTTTTTACCGAGCGCCTTCTTTTAAATCTCATAATCAGAAGCACGGGTCATGATCAGAACGCGGATAATTCACCTACCCAGCCTCTTCATCCTGGCAATTGCCATCGCCGGAACATCGTTTGCCCAGCCCGTTTCCGAGCCGGTCGACGACGAGGCCAATGCAATCATCCGGGAGCAGGGTCTCGAAAACAGCAAGGTCATGAATTACCTGAGCTGGATGACGGATGTTTTCGGAGGGCGGCTGACGGGATCGCCTCAGATCGATCGCGCCACCGAATGGGCACTCGGCGCCATGGAGGAGATGGGCCTAACAGACGTTCACAAGGAAGCGTGGGGCCCCTTCGGGCGTGGCTGGACGGTTGATAGCTTCAGTCTGGTAGCAAATTCCGAGCACGGCAGCTTCCCTGTGATGGCCTATCCGAAGGCCTGGTCGCCCGGCACAGACGGCCACGTACAGGGTGAAGTCGTCAACGTACAGGCCGAATCGATTGAAGACCTGGAACAGTATCGTGGAAAACTTGCGGGTAAAATTGTACTCCTCGGGGGGATCCGTGAAGTAGAGGAACCCTTTGAGGCGATCGCAGAAAGACGGGACGCTGCCAATCTTCTCCAGTTGGCGAATATGGCAACTCCAGAGGCGAGACGATATGATCGGGCAAGGAGGCAACGGCGGCTCCTGCAGAGGGCGATTTCGAGCTTTGTTATTGGGCAGAATCCGCTGGTCATACTGGATCGGGGATCGAAGGGAGATTACGGCACTATTTTCGTGTCGGGCGCCAGCGTTCCGGCTCCACCGCCGGATCCAGACGCAGGCTTCATGGCCTCCTTCTTCAGAGGCCCGAGAGCATATGATGTTTCGGCTCCCGAGACGGCGCCCCAGTTTACGCTCGCCGTCGAGCATTACAACCGGATCATGCGCATGCTGGACCTGGGCATTGCGGTCACGATGGACGTGATGCTGAGCGTCGAGTGGAATAGCGACGATCCGATGGAATACAACATCTTTGGCGAAATTCCGGGCACGGATCCGGAGATCGGCGACGAGGTAGTCATGCTCGGCGCACATTTTGATTCATGGCATGCCGGTACGGGAGCCGTGGACAACGCCGCCGGCTCGGCGGTCATGATGGAGGCAATGCGCATCCTGAAAGCCGTCTACGCAGCCGGGGGAGAAGGTCCCCGGCGTACCATCCGTATTGGGCTCTGGACGGGCGAAGAGCAGGGACTCCTCGGTTCGAGTGCCTACGTATCCGACCACTTCGCCGAGTCGCCCGGTCGCTTTCAGCCCCCGACCGCTCTCAAGCCGGAGCACGATAAACTATCCGCCTATTACAACTACGACAACGGAACGGGCAGGATCAGGGGCGTCTACATGCAGGGCAACGCCGCCGTTGCGCCGATCTTCCGGGCCTGGCTGCGACCGTTCAAAGACCTTGGAGCCGCGACGCTGACGATCAATAACACGGGCGGAACCGACCACCTTTCGTTCGATGGCGTCGGGCTACCCGGCTTCCAGTTCATTCAGGACGAGATCGCGTACAGCCCGAAGAATCATCACTCCAACATGGATGTGTATGATCACGCCATCGCCGAAGACTTGATGCAGTCGGCCACGATCGTCGCATCGTTCGTGTACCACACGGCTCAGCGCGACGAGATGATTCCGCGCAAGCCGCTTCCGAGACCGACTACAGTTGCCCCGTCAACGGGTAGCCGTTAGAGGTCGGAATGCCGGAAGTCAGACACTGGGACCTGCTGATAGGCGGTGAGTGGCGCAGCGGTTCCGAGCGAATCGATGTCAGAAACGCCTATAATCAAGAGCTGGTCGGATCGATTGTCCGCGCTGCGCCGGCAGATATAGAAGATGCGGTAGGGGTCGCGCAGCGAACGCTGCGCGACCCTTTTCCGTCTCACGAGCGCTACTCCGTCCTCATGAGCGCCGCCGATCGGATCGATTCGGCTGCAGAAGAATATGCCCTCCTGATCGCCCGAGAGGGTAGCAAGACGATCACCGAAGCCCGGCGAGAACCACCGCGCGCGGCCGGGATACTTCGGCTTGCCGCAGAGGAAGGGCGCCGGCTGAGCGGCCGAACGCTGCCCTTCGATATCCGCCCCGGCTCGGAGAACCGCCGGGGCTACTACGTTAGGAAACCCGCAGGAGTCGTCGCCGCCATCATGCCCTTCAACGATCCGATGGCCGTAGCCGCCCACAAGGTCGGACCGGCTCTGGCGGCTGGAAACTCCGTCGTCGTGAAACCCGACTCATCCACGCCTCTGACCGTTCTCAAGATGGCCGAAGATCTCTATGCCTGCGGCCTTCCGGCGGGAAGGCTGAGCGTGGTGACCGGGCACGGATCCGAAATCGGCGATGCGCTGGTTACCGACCCGCGGGTACGCGTCGTGGCTTTCACTGGCGGCGTCTCGACGGGCGAGAGAATTACGAGGAAAGCCGGTATCAAAAAACTGATCCTCGAGCTGGGCGCGAACAGCCCGGTCATCGTCATGCCGGACGCCGACCTGGAAAAGGCGGCCTCGGCGATAATTGCCGGGGCGTTCGCTCAGGCCGGACAGAACTGCCTTGGTGTCCAGCGGATCTTCATCCACTCGGCCATCTATGATACGTTTTCCGACCGACTCTGCGACCTGACCAGCGCGTTGAAAGCCGGCCACTCTCTGGACCCTTCTGTAGACGTATGCCAGATGATTCGACTGGCAGAAGCCGAGCGCGTCGAAGCATGGATCAACGAGGCGCTCGAGGGCGGAGCGATCGTGAGAGCCGGGGGTCGACGTACGGGCGCCGTCGTAGAGGCGACCCTACTGGAAAACGTTCCGGCCGGTTGCCGCCTCCAGTGCGAGGAGATCTACGGGCCGGTCGCAGGGTTGTACGCATTCGAGACGCTGGAAGAAGCCGTTGCGAGATCCAACGACGTCGATTACGGGCTCCACGCGGCTATCTTCACCGAGTCGCTCCGCGACGCGATGTATGCGGCCGAGAACCTCCATGTCGGAGCCGTTATAGTCAACGACTCCACCGATTATCGGCTCGACAGCATGCCCTTCGGGGGCACCGGTCGGAGCGGAATCGGACGCGAAGGACTGAAGTTCGCCGTCGAGGCGATGACGGAGACGCGGGTGGTTTGCTTCAATCTGTAAGCGGTCGCGCGCGGCCCTTGTGCGCCGTCTCGTAGCCCCGTACCAGCTCGAACCGTCGTTGTCACGCGTTGAACACCTTGTTCAGCGTCGATCTCTCTACGTTTCTGCCTGAAATGAATACGACTACCGGCCCATCGGGATCGGGAAACTCCTCTTTTCGGCAGGCCGCAACGGCTACCGCCGACGAACCTTCGATCACGTACTGGTGTTCGTCGAACGTCCAGCGCATGGCCTCACGCAGTTCTTTCTCCGATACGAGTACAACCTTATCGACCAGGTGGCGGAGGATTTCAAACGTTGCCTCTCCGAACCCTCCTTCGAGTCCGCTCGCGAGCGTCCTTATTCCCGGCAGCTCAGTGACCGCCTCCCCTCTCTCGAGTGACATCCTGAAGGCCGGCGACTGTTCGTGCTCGCAGAGAACAAATTTTGAAGGTCCGAGCATCTCTCGAATCGTGAAAGCAAAACCTGCGCCGTGGCCTCCCCCTCCTGCCGGAAAAACGAACGTGCGCGCATCCGGAACCTGCTCCATGACCTCGATGGCCACCGATCCTCCGTTGCCGGCCATGATGAGGGGATCGTCGTACGCGCTGACAAAAGGCAGTCCGCGCCGCTCGGCTCGGTCGAGCGCCCAGGCCTCCGTCTCGTCGTACCCGAAATACTCCGACACGAGCACTTCCGCGCCTTGCTCGATCATCGCCCGGTACTTGCTCTTGTCCACCGAACTCGGAACGTAGATCGTCGCAGACATGCCGAGCTCACGTGCGGCATAGGCCACTCCCCTCCCATGATTTCCGGCCGAACACGTAGCCACATGCCGCACACCCTGCCCGTAGAGATTCGACAGCATGAATAGTGCCCCGCGAACCTTGAAACTGCCCGTTATCTGAAGGTTCTCCAGCTTCAGCCAGACCGGGACGCCGAGATGCTCCGACAGAACCGGCGACAGTTCGACCGGAGTTCGCCGGATGCGGTCTTCAAGAAATTCGGATGCCTCGTGAACGAGATCGAGAGAGAGCATGCGTGGCGTCGGAAGAATTGGAGGAAGCGCACTACAATCTATGCGCGATCCATCTGAGAGCCAACTCGCGATCGTGGCGAGGAATTAGCGGCGGCCGGATCCGCGACTAGATGAGCAACGCCGTTGTGTACATCATTACGAGGCCCACGGTCATCCCCGCCATATTTGTCCATGTGACCAGTCCCCGCGCCGATCTTTCACGCGCACTCAGAATCCTGGTCACTTCCACGACAACCTGTAGAATCGCTCCGGCTCCAACGGCAAAGAAAATGACCGCCAGAAACGGCGTGTAGGAAAATCCGCCGATCCACGTACCGATGATCGCGGGTCCGCCGGCGACGAGCGTGAGCAGCAGGAGTCGGCGCAATCCCGGGCGATCCGAAGCCATGGGCGCTCCGATCGCCACACCCTCTGTTACGTTGTGAATGACAAAACCGATCACCAGAAAACTGCCCAGTGCGGCCTCTCCGGCAGCTATGGAAGCACCGACGGCCATGCCCTCGCCCATATTGTGAATTCCGATTCCAATGGCGATGGCGGTTCCGATCCATAACCTACCCTTCGTCGTCGAGCGATCGGCGACTCCTTTCCTGTTCCCCACGGCAACGAGCACCAGATAACTCATCGCTGCAATCAGAAATACCAACGGCAGCGCCTGAAACACATCCGGGACGTGCGAAGCCATCTCAATTCCCTCTGTGAGGGTGTCTACGAGGAGAAAAACGAGCAGTCCGACGGTCATCGCAAGGACGAAGTTCATGGCGGAAGGGCGAAGCCGGTGCAGAAAGGGGAACCACATCAGTCCGACTCCGACCGGTACGATACCTACGAACAGGCCGATGAGCCCCAGAATGAGCCATCGCGACGCGTCCGAGGTCGGAGTCGCAACCGCTACCTCGATCGTGTGATCGAACGTCATGCCGGTACTCGTAAGCAGGCGGACCTCGTGAAGGTCTCCCTCCACCCAGTGATACGGAATGCGCAGGACCGCCCTCCCCAGCCTGGAGAGCGTGTTAGAGGGCCGAATCTCAAACGTCCAGAACGCCTCGTCCACCTGGACCTGCGCGATGGTTACTGGCTCCGGCCCACCGTTTACGATGTGCAGTTCGATTCCTTCGTCGTTCAGAATCGTGCGTTCGATTGCAAGCTCTTCCACCGGGGGCTGCGACCCTGTCAACGTGCGCAACGGATCGGCCGAAATAAACAACAGAATCGCAGCCGTAAGGACCATGATTGGCAGGACCAGAAGAAGTCCTTTCGAAAGCACTCGGGTGCGTGAAGATGTCAGCATGGGTTCTTTCGTCTCTCTCAGCTCGTGGGGTTGGACGAATTCCTTCCGGCAGCGGTCATCGAAGTATGGTCGAAGTCCGCCACCTCGGCTATCTCATTTTTTCCCGCCAGGACTCGGAAGAAGCCCATCCACCCGAGTTCTGCGAATTCACTCTGATGGGCATGAAACATGAATGATCCAGGGTCATAGCCTTCGAACGAGAACTCCAGGATTCCCCGCTGCCCCTGACACTGCATCACCGTATCGATCATCCGAAGCGTGGGCTCAAGCGTCGTGCCGTGATCGTAGTAATCGAAAAAATTACCGTGCAGATGAAATGAGTTGATGGGATCGAACTCGGTGGCGTTGAAAAGATACACGCGCTGACTCTCGTCTGATCGTATCGGTATATGCCGATTCTGATAGGCAAATGCTATCGTATTGGCCGCATAGACCTCGTTTTCCCCATCGAAATTCGTGTCGAAGCCGTTCATTACCATCACCATCTCGTGAATCTCTCTGCATTCGTCGTATTGATGGTTGCGTCTTTTTGCCAGTTCGTGCCGAACGCCGCTGTACTTCTTCGGATCGGGATCGATGATGAAAGCGCCGTAGAGACCTTTGTGGATGTGGCGCTTGAGCGGGATGGCGTGGCAGTGGTAGAAGTGACAGCCGTACGGCCTCGCTTCGAATTCATACACTGTGCTCTGACCCGCCTCGATCAGATC
>JACZYK010000171.1 GCA_022571135.1 Bacteroidota bacterium | reverse complement strand
GTTGCTCCAGCGTGAACTGGTCAAACGGCATGTCCTGATTCAACGCGCCGATCACCCATTGGCGAAATCGCCAGGCATGCGGCCGAGGCCGGTCTTTCTCGTAGCCGTCGCTATCGGCATAACGGGCCAGGTCCAACCAATGACGTCCCCAGCGCTCGCCGTAAGCCGGCGAAGCCAGCAGCCGATCGACCAGCCGATCGTACGCGCCGGGCCGTCGGTCGGAAAGAAACGCCTCCAACCGCCGCGGCGTCGGAGGCAGGCCAAGCAGGTCCAAGCTCAAGCGGCGAAGCAGCGTCGCGTGATCGGCCTCGGGCGAAGGGCGTACGTTGTGCTCCTCCAACTTCGCCAGCACGAACGAGTCGATCGGATTGCGCACCCACGCGGCGTCCTTCACCTTGGGCGGCGACGCACGCACGATCGGCTGAAACGACCAATGGTCGCTCTTCACGGTCGAGCCCTGACCGTCGTCGGGCCATTTGGCTCCTTGGTCGATCCAGGCTCGCAGCAGCGAAATCTCTTGCGGCTTTAGCGGCGTTCCTTCACCCTCGGGCGCCGTTACCAAAAGCTGAAACGCGCCGTCCTTGAAATCCATCACGGCGAACACATCCGCCAGATGCGTTTCCGACTTCAGCCCGATGTGGACGTTGTAGCCAAAAAGGAACTTGTCACCGACCGGCACCATATCGCGCGGGACGCAGTTATTTGCGGTCGTAATTCGCTCGGTACCGATCAGTTTCGTTTCGATCGAGCCGAAGACCTCGACGTTTTCGTACTCGGGATACGACGCTCCACGAGTGAGCACCATGTTTCTCCGGTTGGGAAGCGGGCCTCCAAACTGATTGACGAGCGACTCGAACGTGCGGTGTCCCATGATGATCGGGTGTCCGCTCGTAAGCGCCTTGAAGCGCTTCAGATCGGCCGGAATGTGCCAGGGCAGGTCCTGTCCCTGGCCGATCACGCGGTTTTCTTCGCCTACGGCGGCAATGATGACGAGTTCTGGTCGCTCCATGGTTGAATTTCGGGGAATGATCAGACGGCAACGGATGCCTTTATCGATGGGTGGAACCGGTAATCAAGCACCTCGAAGTCTTCGTATTCGTATTCGAAAATAGAAGCGGGCTTTCGATTAATGCGCAGAGACGGAAGAGGATACGGATTCCGTGAAAGCTGCTCCTCTATCTGGTCGAGGTGATTCAGGTAGATGTGGGCGTCGCCGATCGTATAAACCAGTTCGCCAGGGTCCAGATCGCACTGCTGGGCCACCATATGAGTGAGGAGCGCATATTCTGCAATATTGAAAGGGGCTCCCAGAAAGAGATCGTTCGAGCGCACATAAAGGTGGCACGATAGGCGCCCTTCCCCAACGTAGAACTGGTAGAACATGTGGCACGGCGGAAGCGCCATATCCTCCAGATCCGAGACGTTCCATGCGTTTACGATGTGCCTCCTCGAATGCGGCTTATTGCGGATGCTCTCTATCACCCGCTCAATCTGGTTGATGCCCTCTCCGTGCCGGCCGGTCCAGTTCACCCACTGTTTGCCGTAGACCGGACCAAGATCACCCTCTTTGTCGGCCCACGGATCCCAGATCCTGACCCCGTAATCGTTCAAGTATTTTATATTGGTATCGCCCCTCAGAAACCAGATCATCTCGACCGCGAGACCTTTGAAGAACACCTTCTTGGTGGTTAACAGTGGAAATCCGACACCCAGATCAAAACGCATCTGGTAACCAAATACGCTTCTGGTACCGGTTCCGGTTCTGTCGCTTTTTTCAATACCGGTGTCGCGGACGTGTCGGAGCAGATCGAGATACAGCTTCATATTGATCAGGGTGTCACGACATCCTCGTGCCACGGATTCACGGCTACGAGGGATCTTTTACGTTTTGGACGGATTGACGATGTGGCCGGAATCGATCTTGCGCCGCCCAGAGCGCCGTTCTCTCCGGCTCGTACTCACGGCATCCAATTTACGAACCGAATCGGATCAACTCATGCAGAATGTTCCCCCCGATCTGCACCGCAGCCAGGGCGTCAACCATCTGAACAAAGTGCTGGATTACGCCCCGCTTGTCGAAGCGGAGGGACGCGCAATCGTGCACCTTACGGCGGAGGACTGGCATGTCGTCGCGGATACGCTCTTTCATATGGATACCCCGAGGGAATTTCTTCCCGAAGCAATAATCGATTACTCCCTGAAGAACGCTAATCGAACGATCGAGTTGAAAACGAAGGACGTGGTAATCGAGGTCGAGATGATCTGATGGACGGTCGTTGATCAGGGCCTAGTTGGCCGCAGCTTGGAGATCGAATTTCGGAATGTTGACGTGGAACCGTTCGCCCCGCTCGCGCTCCATCAGATAGTACCCCTCCATGAAGCCGGAAAATGTCTCCAGCACGCAGAACGAGTTGTACTCATGGCTCTGACCGGGCGAAATGATGGGTTGCTGCCCGATTACACCGTCCCCCACGACCTCCTGAATTTTTCCGTTTGCGTCGTGAATGTACCAGTGTCTGCGAAGAAGTTGAACATCAGAGCCTGACCGATTTTCGATCCGGACGAAGTAACCGAATACGAATCGCTTATTTATAATGTCGGATTGTCCGTCCAGATATATGGGTCTGACGGTGACGCGAATATTTTCGGTAATGGAAGAGTAGGGAATCATAAGGTTGCGTCGTGATTTATCTGAGCACCTGCGTCCTCCCTTCAGAGCGAACGAAAATTCAATGGCCGCTCGCAGTTTCGAATCGAAAAACGGGACTCGTGTAAACTTAAACGTTGCTCTATTGTTACACCATTCGGAGGTAGTTTCCAAGCCAGAACCCGAATCTACTGCTCCCATGCGTATCGAGTATCTCGATTTCCATTTATCGCTTATTAATGACTAAGAATATCGAATCGTTATCGGAAGCCACGGTGTTGTTCGCCGGGGACTCCGGAGACGGCATGCAGCTTGCGGGCACCCAGTTCACGCTCGCTACGGCGTATGCGATGAACGATCTGGCAACGCTGCCGGACTTTCCTGCGGAGATCCGCGCACCGGCAGGCACGACGTATGGCATCAGCGGTTTTCAGCTGAGATTCGGATCGACCGATATCCGTACTCCCGGCGATGAGGTTGACCTCCTTGTGGCCATGAATCCGGCTGCCCTTAAAGTCAATCTGAGTCGTGTTCGGATCGGCGGTACTATACTGGTCAATGGCAATGCGTTCGACAAGAGGAGTCTGGACCTGGCTGGATTGGAGTCCAACCCGCTCGAAGACGGATCCCTGGATAGGTACCGGCTGATTTCAGTCGAACTGACGCGGCTGACGCGAGAGACACTCGTCGACTCCGGACTGAAACAGAAAGATATCGACCGATCCAAGAATATGTTCGCGCTCGGTATGTCTCTCTGGATGTATTCGCGCCCTCTGGATCCTGCCTTAGATTGGATTTCGAACAAGTTTGCGAAAAACGAACAGATTCGGGACGCCAACCTGAAACTGCTTCGAAAGGGATTCCATTTCGGGGAAACCACGGAGCAATTCGCCGTCCGATACGAAATATCCCCCGCAAAAATGCAGCCCGGCACCTATCGGGCAATTCAAGGCATCCACGCCTTGGCCATGGGGCTGGTTGCAGCCGGAGAGCGGAGCGGGCTGACGATTTTCTACGCCTCCTACCCGATAACACCGGCTTCGGATCTGCTGCACGCCCTCAGTCGCTACAAGAATTACGGCGTAATGACCATGCAGACAGAGGACGAGATTGCAGCCATCGGAGCGGCGATCGGGGCAGGATTTGGAGGAAACATTGGAATAACAGGGACCTCTGGACCGGGACTTGCCCTTAAGACGGAAGCCGCCGGCCTGGCGCTGATCACGGAATTGCCCGTAGTAATCGTGAACGTCATGAGAGGCGGGCCGTCGACGGGTCTTCCCACGAAAACCGAGCAGAGCGATCTTCTTCAGGCGATGTTCGGTAGAAGCGGTGATTCCCCTCTGCCCGTACTCGCCGCGAGTACTCCGGGCGACTGCTTCGAGACAGCCTACGAAGCCTGCCGGATCGCCGTCAACTACATGACGCCCGTTATCCTTCTCGTGGATGGATATCTGGCCAACGGCTCCGAACCATGGATGATTCCGGATGTCGATTCGCTGAAGCCTTTCGATGTTCGCTTCGCCGAAGCCGCAGACGATGAAGAGACGTTTCTCCCGTATTCCCGTGACGATAAAACGCTTGCGAGGCGGTGGGCGAAACCGGGGACGCCGGGCCTCGAGCATCGAATCGGCGGACTGGAAAAGGAGAATGAAACAGGAAACATATCCTACGAAGGCGACAACCACGAACTGATGACGCATCTGCGCGCCGAGAAAGTGGAGCGTGTGTTGGCCGAGATCCCTCCCCTCGATGTATTCGGAGACAAATCAGGAGATGTGCTCGTTATCGGTTGGGGATCGACGCGGGGAGCCATCGAGGCTGCCGTCGCCCAGGCCAGGAGCGCCGGCAATAAGGTCGGAAGCGTGCACCTTCGATTCCTGAATCCACTTACGTCGGAGATTGCCGAAATCGCAGGCAGATTCAAGCAATTGCTCGTTCCGGAGTTGAATAACGGCCAGCTGGTTCGGATTCTGCGCGACCGTTTTCTGCTACCCTTTGTCCCGTTCAATAAGATTCAGGGGCGTCCGTTCAGAGCGAGCGAGATAGTCGGCGCAATTGAAGAAATGATCGTGTAACTGAGATTTTAAGCTCCAATTAGTCCGTTAGATGTTATGGCAGACAAGGACAAAAGATCAACCGGTGGGAAGCTTCCTCCGGGTGTGAAGACAAAACTGAAGGCTCCGATGGCAACGCTCCCCCCGGGAGCAAAATCCGGAGGGGACGGCGCTCCCAGTGGCCTGACCCGGTCCGATTTCGTGAGCGACCAGGACGTTAGATGGTGCCCCGGGTGCGGTGATTATGCTGTTCTCGCGACGGTTCAGCGCCTGATGCCCGAGCTGGGTATTCCCAGAGAGAAAATTGTTTTCATCAGCGGGATCGGATGTTCGAGCCGTTTTCCTTACTACATGAATGCATACGGGATGCATTCCATCCACGGCCGGGCGCCTACCATCGCGACGGGTCTGAAGGCGACCCGTCCGGATCTCGACATCTGGGTCGTGACGGGAGATGGTGACAGTCTCTCGATCGGCGGAAACCACATCATCCACCTGATGCGTCGGAACGTAAATCTGCAGGTCCTGCTGTTCAACAATCAGATTTACGGTCTGACGAAAGGACAATACAGTCCCACGTCGGAAGTCGGAAAAATCACGAAGAGTACGCCTTTTGGATCGATCGACCATCCTTTCAATCCGACTGCGCTGGTACTCGGCGCCGAGGCTTCTTTTGTCGGGCGTACGATGGATCGGGATCCGAAGCACATGAAGGAGATGTTCCGGATGGCGCACGACCACGCGGGTACCGGCTTCGTAGAGATCTACCAGAACTGCAATATTTTCAATGACGCCGCTTTCTTCGTGTACACCGAGAAAGCCACGAAGAAGGAGCGGACGATCTTTATCGAGCACGGGAAGCCCCTCGTGTACGCCGGGGAAACGAAAGGCCTGCGCCTGGAAGGATTTCATCTCGAGTCGGTGGATCTCGACACGGGATCGTGGTCAGTCGCGGACTGCGTGGTATATGACGAAACGAGCATTGAGCTGGCCAGCATCATGGCGCGCGTGTTCTGGCATGAAGAATTGCCGCAGCCATTCGGTGTGTTCTATCGAGAGAGACGCGAAACGTACGAAGAACAGCTTCAACAGCAGATCGAATCGGTGATCGATCGAGACGGCAAAGGGACGCTTGAGGATCTGCTCCATGCGGGCGATACGTGGACAATTGCCTGATATCCGCGAGAGATGCCCGCCGGTTCACCCATGCGCCATCATGAAATTCATGAAAAGCTTTGCTTGTTGCGACGCGCGCAGCCTTACCTTTTTGCTCTTGTTTATAAGTAGGAATCCATGCTTGCGTTAAATCGCGAGATACCGATATGAAAAAGGACATTCATCCGGATTACCATCTCATCGAGGTGAAGCTCGCCGATGGTACCAAATTCACGACAAGGTCGACGATGCCGGGTGATCTATATGTATCCGACGTTGACTCGACGAACCACCCTTTCTATACGGGGCGCCGCCAGTATGTCGATACCGCCGGACGTGTTGAAAAGTTTAGACGTCGCTACGGCACGAGGGGAGGGGAAGAGGCGGAAGAGTCCAAGTAGCGGTAGACGATTTACGCCGTGAAATAGGCGGTC
>JACZYK010000170.1 GCA_022571135.1 Bacteroidota bacterium | reverse complement strand
CGAAGCCTGGCACGCTCAAATCGGCTCAGGTATTCACCAACCGTCGTCGTCGAGACGAGCAGGGCGCGGGCGATCGCCCGCCGGCTCAGTCCCGCTTCGAAGTGAAGACGAAGGATCTCTCGTAATTTGCGCATGGATAATCTCGTATTGGGCACTTAGCATCTCTGGTTTATTTCCTGTGGGTACAGGTCCAAATATGCTGCGGCCCAATGCTTTCCTTATCCAGCGACTCAATTCTACCACCGAATCCGATGACTATTCCAGAAGTGTCCAGTTTGCGCCGGATTCACTGTCCAGTTTCGATCGGAATATGCAAGTGAGGATCGGCTGCTCAACTGCACGACGATGCTCGAGCGCTTGCGACCCATGGGGTACGGAAGGTCGTGTGACGATTCTGAGAGATTATGTCCAGCCCTTGCGTATTCCGGTGTGAACGCGCCATGACAATCCGGTTGAAACTCTTCAAAATCGGCGCGCTCATCCGCGTTAGCGTGCGCCGCGTGACCGTTCAGATGACGAGTGCTCACCCGGAAGCGGAGTTGTTTATCCAGGTGGCGAGGCGGCTCGAACGAGCGCCACCTTTACTTCTGTAAATTCGAGGGCGTCCCCGAATCTACAGAGTAGATGGATTTAACCAGTCCGACTGTCGGACTTTGGAGACGTATGCGCGGACTGTACAAAAAACCGGTCAAAACACCCGCTTGGAGTCGGAACGCGGCCATCAAGGTCGGAATCATTCCTGTTTGCCAGAGTGATATTGACCGAACCACTGCCTAAAACGATTCCACGCTACGAATCAGCAAAAATAGAACGTTGGTGAGAAAAGCGGGTTAGTCGCGAATCGCATGAAAAAGAAGAATTCAGACGTCGCGACGGCATGGTGGAAAGAAGGCGTGGTCTACCAGATCTACCCTCGAAGTTTCAAGGACTCCAACGCCGACGGCATCGGCGATCTGCGCGGCATCATCACGAAACTGGACTACATCAAAAGCCTGAACGTCGATATCATCTGGCTGAATCCGATTTACGCCTCGCCTAATGACGATAACGGGTACGACATCAGCGATTATGAAGCGATCATGGAAGAATTCGGCACGATGGCGGACTTCGATGAACTGCTCGAAGGATTGCATGAGCGTGGTATCAAACTGGTGGTGGATCTTGTGGTCAACCACACCGGTGACCAACATCCGTGGTTTGAGCTGTCCCGAAGCGCAAGGGGCAATCCGTATCTGGGTACCACACGATAAAGGCGAGCCTCCGCAGAGGTGGAGTTACTTCGACGTGGACTCGAATGCATGGGCATACGACGAGTAGACTAACGCGTATTACCTACATTATTTCTCCCGAAAACAGCCCGTCCTGAACTGGGACAACCCGGACGTTCGCGAACGGATTTATCGGATCATGCACTACTGGTTTGACAGGGGCATAGATGGTTTTCGTATGGATGTCATTCCCTTTATTTCCAAGGATACGACCTTCCCGGAAATAACCGAAAATGATCTATTGAAGCGTTTCGGGTCCGTCGACTGGCCACGATACTACGCAGAAGGACCGAAGCTTCACCCGTATCTGCGAGAGATGAACCTTCTTGTGCTCAGTCACTACGACGCGATGGTCCTCGGTGACGGCGCGGGAGTGAATATCGAGAACGCCCTGAAATTCGTCGATGAAGAACGAAAAGAGCTGGACCTGTTCTTCCACTTCGACAGCATCGAAGATTATCGGGACTTCGAAACCCTGAACAAGTACCGGCAGCTGAGGAACGAGGGGAAAGACCCGCAAGAATATATGGAGGGGTGGAAGCTTATGGCCCGTGACAACGGACGCACCCCCTTTCAGTGGGACGAATCCCCGAACGCGGGATTTTCAACGGGGAGTCCGTGGATTAAAGTAAATTCGAACTACACCACGCTCAATGCCGCCTCCCAGGAGGACGATCCCGATTCCATACTGATTTATTTCAGAAGGATGATTGAGCTGAGAAAGGCGTGCGGTTGCGTCCGTATCAAGCGCTCATTTTCCCCCTGCACTGAGTGACGCTGTTTGAAAGGGCGCTCGGCGAGCGCTTACTCAGTGCGTGCCGTCGGTCGCACTCCCCTGTCGCGCCAATTGACCAACAGCGACAGGCCAAGCGCCGCCAGACCGAGAACCAGTACGGACATATCGACCAGGTAAGGATCCCAGTCGATTCCGGTTAATCGGTCGACGTAGTATTTGACGAACGACAGAGGAAGGTCCGTCTCGCCGAGCTGGCGTTTAATGTCCCAGTGCCAGTCCGTGAATGGGCAATACCCGAAGCCGTAGAACACGCCCAGTCCGAACCAGGAAAGACAGGTCAACAGTATTACCGCGAGGTGTAGGCGCCGCGTCTTTCTCCAGAGCCATCCAAACAGGTTGAAGACGATGAACGCTGAATGCAGCGTAAGCAGCAAGATGTCGATGAAAGCGTTCATGAGGACAAGGGGCTTTTGGACCGCGCAAAATAAAGTTACACTCTGATTCGGATCGAAACTCTAGCCCGTTCAGTTCATACAGGGTATTCCCTTACATTATTTCGAGCTGCGATAGTACGGAGTCGGCGAAGGAATAGCCGGCATGTTGATCCGATATCGGGTTGTTTCTGTTTGATGCGCACTGGGTACCATAGACCTATCACTGTCATGAAAAATACTTTCCATCGGGCGGCCTGTCTGGCCCTCATACTTTTCCTGCCAGGACTGACCGGTTCGGTATTTGGCCAGACCACCGATCCGGATCAGGTCCGCGCCGGCGATTTCGACAACGGCAAGATGTGGACGTTCGACTATCCACCCATCGAGCTGTTCAAGGAGATGTACGATTTCGAACCCGATGCAGCTTGGTTCGAGAAAGCGCGGCTCGGCGCCCTGCGGCTTCCGAACTGTACGGCTTCGTTCGTATCACCGAATGGACTGGTACTGACGAACAACCACTGCGGTCGAGGACCCGTGGCTCAGGTCAGCCGGCCGGGCGAGAGCCTGTTGGACCATGGATTTGTGTCGCAATCGCTAGATGAGGAGCGGATGGTAGAGGGACTCTATCTCGATCAGCTCGTGGCGATTGAAGATGTCACGGATAAAATCTATCAGGCGCTCGAAGACAAGAAGACCGACGCCGAGAAGGCCCAGGCCAGGCAGGAAGCGATCGAGAGGGAACACGACCGGGTGTTGGATGCCGTAGGCGGTGAGGACGCAGGCTTCGTCGTACAGGTCATCAATCTTTACAATGGAGGGCGCTACTCGGTATACACGTTCAAGCGCTTCACGGATATTCGTCTCGTGATGACGCCGGAGCTTCAACTCGGATACTTCGGAGGCGACGCGGACAATTTCACGTATCCGCGGTACTCCCTCGACATGAGCTTTTTCAGGGTCTACGAGAACGGCGCTCCCTACGAGCCGGAGCATTATTTCAAGTGGAGCGAATCGGGTGTTCGCGAAGGTGATCCGGTATTCGTTCTGGGCAATCCCGGATCGACACTCAGGCTTCTTACGATGGCCCAACTGGAGTGGCGACGCGATGTACAGGAGAAGGATATCGTGGCGCTCCTGAGCTCCAGGATCGAAGTGCTGAACGAATATCTGGAGGTCAATCCGTCCGACGCGCTTCGCAATCAGATTTTCAGCCTCGGAAACTCTCTGAAACTCTACACGGGAAGGGTGAAAGGCCTGAACGACCCGGTCATCATGATGAAGCGTGCAGATACGCAGCGGCAGTTTATCGAGGATCTTGCAGCCAGGTACGACGACATGATGTCGGAAGACGTTCAGGTCCCATACATGACGCTCATCGAAGATCTCGCAGAAATCCAGGATCAGAAGATGGAGTATGCGGCGGAATACGGGGCTTTCCTGTCGTATACACTCGCCTCTAGCCTGTCGTCGAAGACGCTGCAGCGGGCGTTGCTTATCCACACGTATCTGTCGCAACGCGCGGCTAAGGCCTCAACGTCCACGCTCTCCGACCTTCAGGCTCAGATTCAGGACATTCCTTTCCAGGATCCTGGACTGGACCAAAGGTTGATGCGCGTTCGGCTGACAGATTTCGAAATGTACTTCGGAGCGTCGGATGCGGGCGTACGCTCGGTAATGCAGGGCCGTTCGGCTGAAGAAGTGGCGTCCTCGGTTATCCGGAACTCGCTACTGGCCGACGAAGAAACTCTCTCGGCTGCGTTCGAGTCGGGCTCACTGAGTATGGATGACCCCGCCATTCAGATTGTGGCCCCATTCATAGAGCGTAGACAGGCGTATCAGAGTGCATTTGCGGGACTGACCGCACGGGAAAACGAACTCAACGCACAGCACGGGCGCGCCCGCTTCGACATTTACGGAACGATTCGGCCGCCGGATGCAACGTTTTCGCTCAGGATCGCCGACGGCGTGGTGAGCAGCTATGAATACAACGGAACGCATGCACCGGCCTTTACCACTTTTCACGGACTCTACAATCGTTACTACAGCCACGAGCAGAATGCGAACGGAACGGGAGAGTGGAATCTCCCAGAAAGATGGCTGAACGCACCGGCGACGTTCGACCGATCGACGCCGCTCAATTTCGTCGCCACTAACGATATCATCGGAGGAAATTCGGGTTCGCCGATCGTAAACAAGGATCTGGAAGTCGTGGGTCTCGTATTCGACGGAAACATCGAGTCGCTTCCTTCTGCTTTTATCTACCAGACTCAAGGCGCCCGAATGATCGCGGTCGACGCGCGTGGAATCCTGGAGTCGCTGGACGAGATCTACGACATGGACCGCATCGTGCTTGAGCTCAAAACGGGACGCATGGTCGAGACGGAGGCCGACGCCGACGCGATCATGATGTAGAAGGGTCCCGATGCTTTGTCTCCGTTCGCGCAGCAGTTGCTGCGGGATGGGGAGGAGAGCGCATCCGGCTTCTGAGTCGGGCACAACCGGTCGGCCACCATTGCGCCGGCTCTTGCAGATCAGACGAAATGCTCGATAATCGTAATCAGTGCGGCGATTCCGGATACGGTGAGGATGGTGGGCCGGATGTAGCCACGGTCCAGAAAAGCAGCGCTGTGGCGTGAGACGACGAAACCGAAGAGAATCGCCGGCAATAGACTTAGAGAAATGATCATTTCGTCCCGGCCGAACCGACCTAAAAAAGTCAGTGCGATGAGGGCTGATATGGTTCCGAAGATGAAGATCCCGGAGAGCGTGCCGCGGATGCGAGGACCTTTCTGATCGTAGTAGAGCATGGCCAAAGGCGGGCCGCCGATCGCAGCGGTCGTTCCCATCAGACCTGACAGGGTTCCGACGGATATCAGGTTCCGGGGGGTTAGTCGAACGCGGTAGCCGCTCGAGAGAAAGAGCAGGGAGAGGAGAACAAACAATCCGACCATCGGGGGAAAGTATTCGGAGGGGACAATCACAAGGAGCAGGGCGCCGGCGACGGTGCCCAGAAACCTTCCCATGATGCCCCATTTCAGGTCCTGGGTTTTCACGGCTGCTTTCTCGCGGCGGTAGATCAATATGGCGAGAAAGAAGGCCAGGAAGAGCAGCGGTCCGGGAACGAGGATCGGATTGAGGAGGACCAGCAGAGGAACGGCGAACGTGCCTAGGCCGAAGCCGAGTGAACCCTGGAGTACGGCGCCTATGAAAACCACTCCATAGGCGATGCAGAGGACGGTGATGCTGATCGGGAATTCCATCACAGGGTCAATTGCGTTGAATATCTGAAGTCTCCTCGAGAGATCGGCTCTCCGTCGGAGGATAAGAAGCCCAGGGATTCGGGACCCATCCAGTCCCCTGTGATCCGATCGGATGTTGCAATCCCCGAAGTCCTTCGCGGAGCAATAAATTTAGTGATTCGCTCCCTTGGTCGTCCGGCTATATCTTCATGTCACGGGGCTTCGCGTATACGCGAAGCGCCTTTTCCTCAAGACCAAGTCCAGATCAGCAAAGGATTGAATACAATGACCCACACTCATCTCGAAGGTGTTTCTCTGATCGGAAACGGGCTCGGAGCCCGCGAAGGAAAAACCTTTCAGGCCTTCGATCCGGCCCGTGGTCTTGCACTTCCGGAGATTTTCCATACGGCGAGCGAATCCGAAGTATCCTCTGCCGCCATCCTGGCTGCCTCCGCCTCCGCATCGTTTGGGTCCACGGGCGATCGCGCAGGCTTCCTGAGGCGGATAGCCGATGGCCTGGAGGCCATACGGGACGTATTGGTTCCGCGCGTGATGGCCGAGACGGCATTGCCTGAAGGCCGCGTCAATGGGGAACTGGGTCGTACGTGCGGCCAATTGCACCTCTTCGCG
>JACZYK010000169.1 GCA_022571135.1 Bacteroidota bacterium | reverse complement strand
ATAAGGCCTTCCCTTTAGTGGGAAGGCCGTTTTTGGAGTCGGGGTGGCGGGATTTGAACCCACGACCTCTTCGTCCCGAACGAAGCGCGCTACCGGGCTGCGCTACACCCCGAGGATGCGCTCAAATGCGCATTCCTGAAAAGAGTTTCGAAAATACCCTGCCCCTCCGGCGAGTCCAATGATTTTTGGCGCGACTCGCCCGAATTTCACAGAGAGCTGAGCACCGCCGTGCGCCAGGGCGCTCAGCCGTCCGGGTGCACGGTTACTCAGCCGCCTCAGCCGCCGTGCATTTGCCGGGCCCGAGCGGCGAAGAACTCAGCCCGCGCCCCTCTTCCGTGCGGCCAGCCACGCATCCACGCTGTATTTGCCCGGCCCGATCAACATGAAACCGGCAGCGATGAACATGTATTTCAGCGGGTGACCCGGTGAGCCTCGCCCGGTTACGATATGGTTCAGGGACGCGACGAACATTCCGAACGCCAGGATCGCGCAGGCAGGCCTGTACAAGAATCCTATGGCGATGAAGAGTGCAAACAGCGTTTCTGCCAGCATCTGCAGGAAGCCCCAGAACACAGGCAGAAAAGTAATACCGAGATTTCCCATTGCGCCCCCGATACCGCCCCATGTGTCGACTCCACCCGTGAGCTTGCCCCAGCCGTGGAAGTAAATGAATCCGAAGCCGAATCCGATCCTTGCAATGAGCAGTCCAAGGTCCCGATGCTTATCCAGTTTCTCCCAGATCATATTATACCTCTAATGTGATTGTTGTTGTTCCAGGTTTTAAAACGCGTTCGAGCAAGGACTTCAACCCACGTTCGCGTACATCTCTTCGATAAGATCCGCGTAGTTCTGAGAGATGACCTTGCGCTTTAGTTTCAGCGTCGGAGTCATCATGCCGTTTTCGACGGAAAAGGCTTCCCGTATAAAACGGAAATCACGAATCTTTTCGTGCCCCGCTGCCTGCCGGGAATAGCTTCTGAAAATGTCGGAGTAGATCTTTTTGATTTCGTCGGCCTCGAGGAGTTCACCGAATTCTGAACTCTCAATGCCGTTTTCCTTGCCGAATCTCCGAACGCTGTCTTCGTCCGGAACCACCAGAGCCGTCAGATACTTGCGCCCTTCTCCTACGACCATCAGTTGGTCGATACACGGCTCGCTTTTGAACCCTTCCTCGATCGGGCCGGGATAAATGTTTTCTCCCCCCTTCGATACGATCATGTGTTTGATCCGGTCGGTAATGAGGAGATACCCGTCGTCGAAGCGGCCGATGTCTCCGGTGTGGTACCATCCGTCTTCGTCGATCGACTCGCGCGTGGCCTCGTCGTTGTTCCAGTAGCCCTTCATGATGTTCGGGCCTTTGGCGACGACTTCTCCGGCTTCCGTAGTCAAATTGCTTGGATAGTCTTCTCCGCAGAGTTGACCAATGATTGAATTCTCGGTCAGGCTATGGATTCCAACGGTCACTCCGTCGATTACATGACCGACTGCGCCGTATCTGGGTTTGTCGAATGGGCTGATGGTGAGTACGGGTGAGGTTTCCGTCAGACCATATCCCTCGACGATTGTGATGCCTGCCGCGAGGAAAAACTCCCCTACCGTTTTCGGCAATGCCGCCCCACCGGATACAGCGAATCTCAAATTTCCACCCAGTTTCTCGTGCAGTTTTGAGAAGACGAGCTTATGGGCGACTGCTTTTTTCGCCTTCAAAAGCAGACCGGGATTTCGCCCGCTGTGCATCTTATCGGCGAACTGCTTGCCGGCGCGAAGCGACCAGTTGAATACGACCTTCTTGACTGCGGAACCCTCCTGAACGGACTTGATTATCACATTGTATATACGCTCGAACAGCGTCGGGACGGAAATCATGACCGTCGGCTTGACGTCCATCAGATCCCGGCTTACGCTGTCTATGCTCTGGGCATACGTGATCATTCCTCCGCAAGCCAGGACCGCCGAGTACCCGGCTGTTCGCTCGAACGAGTGGCAGAGAGGAAGGAATGAGAGATGGTGATCTTCGTTTCCGAACGGGACGGCGATCAGTGCAGACTTCGCGTTTTCGCACAAGTTTCTGTGCGTGAGCATGACCCCCTTCGGATTGCCCGTCGTACCGCTTGTATAGATCAGGCAGGCAATGTCGTCCGGTTCTACGGCCTTTCGTCGCCGGGCGATTTCGTCGCCATAATCCTCGTACGCCTGAGCGCCGCTCTTCAGGGCCGCGACGAACATCTGCGTGCACCCGGGGATGTCCTTTTTCGGCTCGGTCATCGTCACGACCTCAGAGAGCTCAGGGCAGAGGTTGAAGATCTCTTTGGCCTTCTTGAACTGGATGCCGGTCGAGACGACGAAGATTTTGGCTCCCGAATCGTGTATGATGTAGGCCACCTGAGAAGCGGGAAGCGAAGTGTAGAGTGATACGTTGATGCCGCCCAGAAGCTGCGTTGCCATATCGGTATACGCCCATTCCGGTCTGTTTTCGGATAGAATGGCAACGCGGTCGCCGTGACGGATTCCCCGGCTGTACAGGTAACCGGCCATCGCGTGGACATTGTCTCGGAACGTCTCCCAGTCTATGGCTCCCCAGGCTTTGTCGTCGCGATCCCAGTATCGAAGCGCCGTTCGATTCTGACCTTCGAAATGGTCCACGAGCCCGTCGAACAGCTGGGGCAACGTATCGAATTCAACAATTGCTGGCATACGCTTCCGGTGGGTGGGTGTGGTAGGTACCGAAAAATGTAACGGGTCCTAGAGCGAAAGGCAATCTGAATCGTAACCTAAGCATCTTCACCGACGGCTTTCCCTATCGCCGAATGGCCATCTTCGGCCAGGAGATCAACGAGACCTTTTTTGATTTGTCGCACGAGACCGGGACCGTGATAGACGAGTCCCGTGTAAAGCTGAACCAGTGACGCCCCCGCTTTTATCTTGGCATAAGCAGTCTCGGCCGAGCATACGCCGCCGACGCCAATGATCGGAAGCTTCCCTTCGGTTTTTCGATACAGGTATCGGACCAGACGCGTCGATCTCGATTCAATCGGCGGACCGCTCAGACCACCAGCTCCGATTGATTCGACCAGCATCTGGTCAGAGGTCAGATGTTGTCTGTCCGATGCCGTATTCGTCGCGACGAATCCGCTTGCGCCGTGTGCTAGAGACACCATGATCAATTCGTCGATCAGGCTGTCAAGCACAAATTTGTCGGTAATCGGAGGGGAAAATTTGACGAGCACGGGGATCCGTCTGTGCAGTTCCTGCTTTTCCCTGTCAATGGCCGTCAACAGATCATCGAGAGCGTTCGGGTCTTCGAAGGTCCTACCTTTCGCCGTGTTTGGACAGGAGATATTCAAGGTGATGTAATCCGCGAAAGGCGCCAGCAGTCGGAAGCTCTTGCAGAAATCCTCGACGGCCGCCTCTCCCTCGATTCCGGCATCATGTGTCTTGGCCAGGTTTACCCCGACCGGGAACGCCGGCATGGAGGAATATCTTCTGATCCTGCGAACAATTCTCTCCGCGCCCTGATTGTTGAGTCCCATGCGATTGATAATCGCTTCGTCATCGGGAAGCCTGAAGGCCCGCGGTCTTTTGTTACCCCGGCTCCTGTTTGCAGTCACCGATCCTACTTCGACAAATCCGAAGCCGATATTCTTCCAGAACGGTAGAAGAACGGCGTTTTTGTCGAAGCCGGCCGCAAGTCCGATGGGATTCGTAAAGTGCTGTCCGAAGATCTCGGTGTGCAGACTGGGATGGGCAAACGAAAAGGCCGAATCAACGGCAAATGGGGTAACGGTTTGCGCTAGACGAGCTGCTCCCGAGGCGAGTCGATGTGCGCGCTCGGGGTCGAGATTAAAAAGTATCTTTCTCAGTACCGGATACACGGAAACATGTGGAGCTTCTTGGACCAAAGATAACGGCGACAGCCCAATCTGTGACCAAATATATTCCAACGAGTCGACTCATTCACAAAAGAAATTTTCCGGGTGAATCCTTCCGGCGTCGGCGTACTCCATGTGTTTCCACCGATTTATCTCGAGCAGGAAATCGCTGCAGAGATAAATGAGACGAAACGATGCACAGGCCGGTTTCGCTGAATCAACCGCCAAACAAAAAGGCGCGGGACCGGTCTCGGACCCGAGCCTGAAAGTGATGCGAAGGATGGGGGGCGTTACCACCCCGGAATAATCTGGAATCCGAAGTGCGCTCCTTTGCCCGGACGCTGATAGGGCTTGGCGTAAAAAATTTCTATCACCGTATAACCGAACATGTTGAATCGGGTCGAAATGCCCGTGCTGAAAACCGGAACCCGGTCCGGCGTCGGGGTCGTTACAAAATCGAGTTTGGGCAGATCGTCCGCCGTCCACGCAACGCCCGCATCTACGAACAACGATATTTCCGTCGGTAGATATGGGAAGTTGAGCAGTCCGAACGTCGAAGTCCCGAGCAAAGGGATTCTCAGCTCGACACTCGCGGTCGCAATCCGAGTGCCAAGCAGTCGTTCCTGCTCGGCACACAGACCCTCGGCCGTCGCCGTGCATTCTCCCAGATCGTCGAACGAGCTGAAACTGTAGCCGCGGATGAAGCCTCTGCCGTTGGCATATCCCAGGTACTCCCGGGTAAAGATCCGATCGTCCGAATCCGTCGCTCCATAGTTCCCGATGTGCATCCCACGAACAGCAAGCGTAACCGGACTCAGGAAAAAATATCTCCGAAAGTCGACCAGAGCTCGCACATATTGCATCGACCCGATGAATGGCGTGACTTCAAACCTCGACCGACCGCCGCGAACGGGCGATGTGAAAGCGAAGAACGAGTAGTCGGAGACGAACGCAAGACCCACCTGAGCGAAATACTCTGCGTCAGGCTCCAGTGAATTCAGATTCGTTTTTTCGCGCCGAACGCCGAAACTCGTAAAGAAGAACTTCTCCAGTTCGTAGTCGAATCCATAGCGAGTAAAGCCAGCTGTCAACTCGAGTCGGCGAGTGGTCGTAAACGGATAAGACGCGACGCCCTGAATCTGATCGATGAATATCCGCTGACGAAGCTGACTGATGGTCTGCACTAACTGGCCCGTTTCAGGATCCCGTTCGATTCCGACAAAGGACGAACCGAATAGAATCGGTATGTGTCCGACGAGGCCGCCGTAGTTGAATCGGTGTCCCTGATTGAGATATCCGACCTGGGCCCCGATATCCTTGAATGAGCCGTTTGCCTGGGCAATAATCGTCAGGTTGTGATTGCCCAACATATCGCTGAAAAACAGTCCCACACCGCCCGTGATCCCCGATCCATAGACCCCGCCCACGGAAACTCCGAGTGTCGGAGGCGCGACATAGTCAAGCTGCAGTCTCGCGCTGTAGTTATCGAGAGAGAAATCCCTGTCCGCCGGCAGACCGGTCAGCGAATCGTTCAGATAATCGCCGACCAGACCCTCGTCCACGCCGCGGAACGGCGGGAGAATTCCGGCACGAAAGGATTGTTCTCCCTCTCCTATCTGCACGAGCGTTCCTTCGAGCTCTTCCGGTTCTTTAGAGAAGACCGTGTACTCCCCGTTCCCGAACACGGAGAACATCATGCGGCCGCTCTGGGCGGCAACCGACATGGCCGGCGAAGTTGCGGTAATGCCTGAGACCCCCGTCTGCAGCTTCGTGATCCGGAAGACGTCTTCGCTCTCGAGCGCGATCCGGTACAGGTCCTTGAAACCGTCGTGGTCCGAAATGAAGTACAGATTTCTGCCGTCCGGAGAGAACTGGGGATTGGAAAGCAGGCCGTCAAACGGAATAAGAACCCTCATCTCAAGGGTCTCGGTATCCATGATTACCAGACGTTCCTTGGCGAAATCCAGCGTCTCGAAATTCGTTCCGTTGTGTCCCCTGTCGGAGATGAACGCCAGAGATTTTCCGTCAGGAGACCAGGCCGGCTGAAGATCGGAGTACCGATCGCTTGTCAACTGGCGGACCTTCCGTGTCTGGAGGTCAAGCAGATACAGGTCGCTGATCCCTCCATCCATCCCCGAAAAGGCAATCGTATTTCCGTCGGGCGACCACGCCGGGTTCGTAATAGCTGTTACGCCCGATACGGTGATGCGCTGCTCGATCGATCCGGTATTCCAGTCCAGAATCGATATTTCGTTGTCACCTTTAACGAATGTGATGAAAGCGAATCGTTTCCCGTCAGGCGACCAGGAACCCGCCGAATTAATGAACCGAATGGCGTCGAAATGCGAGTTCTTGAACGTGCCCTTCAGCCGCCTCACGATTTTACCCGTATCAGAGTCTGCAATGAATAGATTGATGTTGAAGAGGTCCTTGTCGGAAAGAAATGCGACATACTGACCATC
>JACZYK010000168.1 GCA_022571135.1 Bacteroidota bacterium | reverse complement strand
AAAATTTGATTCGATTTCATCTAAAGTCTGTTTGAGGTTGAATCCGTGATGACTGGCCTCGCGCTTTTTTTTTGTCGAAGAATTGATGAACTCTACTAATTCGTTCAACACTTGCGACGACTCGTCGAAGATCAACTCAATGCTGCTTTTGTTGTTCAGACCGCTTTGTGGATTTGAAAAAACATCGATCATCGTGACCCGATCCTGCTCAACATCGGTAAGCTCTTGTCTCAGTCTACTTAACTTTTGGTCGAAATCGTCAACAGAAAGAGAAAGTTTTCTGGTAACCCTATTAAGGATACTTTTCGCAAGATGGGCCCGGGCGTAAGATTTTGCGCTGCTTTCTTCAATGCTTTTGAGTTCTCCGACCGGGCGTACGTTGAAGCGCTTGCCGCCATCGGTGATTCGACCCGCCGTCACTGAAAAGTTGGCATTTCGGAGTTGATCGACCAGGCGATTGAGATCGATGCGATGCGCGGCCACCCTGTCGGCGATGAGTTCGATTCGGACTTCCTTGCGGTTGACTCCGTACAGATCCACCTTCGATACCCCTTCAATCCGTTCGATCGGGCGCTTGATCTTGCGATCCAGCAGTTCGTAAGCACCCGAAAGGTCCCTCTCGGAAGACACTCTGAGCTGAAGAATCGGCATGTCGGCCGTCGAGAACTGCATAACGACGAAGTCCTGTACGTCGTCCGGAAACTGGTCGCGAACGCTCTCAAGTCGCTCCCGCACCTCAATCGCCTTGATTTTCGTCTCTTCTCCCCAGTTGAATTCAATAAAGAGCTGGGCACTGTTCTCGCCAGCGTCGGCATTGAGGCGCTTTATCCCGCTGATGGTCGAGAGAACTTCTTCCGCCGGGCGAACAATTTGACGCTCTACCTCCTGTGGCGTCGACCCCGGATACGGAATCTGTACGACGAGGAACGGCGCATCGAACTCGGGAAACAGCTCCATCGGAATGAGCTGGGTCGATATGGCTCCGATTACAACCACACTGACGAACACCATCAACGTCGTGACCGGGCGCTTCATCGATGCCTTGGAGAGATTCATGAATTCCTTTCTCGTGTATCTGATCGGTTACGGCATCGAATTCAGGACGTGGCCGCTGCGTCGGGTTTACGATCCAGAACGGCGTACACGACCGGAATGACCACGAGCGTCAGAAGCGTCGACACTGCCAATCCGCCAATAACGGTAATGGCCATGGGCGCACGAATTTCCGCACCTTCTCCAAAACCGATAGCGAGGGGGAGCAGGCCCAGCGTCGTCGTGAGCGTGGTCATCAAAATGGGCCTGAGTCGCAGCCGACCGGCCTCTACGATCGCCTCCAGCTTCTTCATACCGCTTTCGCGAAGCTGGTTGATCAGATCCACGAGTACGATGGCGTTGTTGACCACGATACCCGCCAGCAGGATCAGACCGATAAACACGACTACCGAAATGGTCGAGCCCGTCACCCAGAGCGCGAGTACGGCACCGATGGCCGCGAGCGGAATCGAGAAGAAGATCACCAACGGATGCAGCAGGGATTCAAACTGCGACGCCATGACCAGATAAACGAGGAAAACGGCCAACAGCAGCGCAAAAATGAGTGATCGGAAGCTATCCGACATTTCCTGGTTCTGACCGGCCAGCCTCACAGAGAGTTCGCTCGGAACGAGTGTCGAAACGATTGCTGCATTGATTTCCTCGGCCGCACCGCCCAGGTCTCCATAGTGAAGGTTCGCCGTTACGAGAGCGACCCGCTGCTGGGCCACGCGGCGAATCTCACCCGGCCCGATATCCTCACGTATCTCTGCGATAGCCTCAAGCGGAACTGGACGATCGCTCTCCGGATTGACGATCAGTTGCTTGATGCTTTCGACGGAAGCCCGATCCTCTTCGCGCGAGCGGACAAGCACGTCGATCTTCCGGCCGCGCCACGAATACCGGGTAGCCACTTGCCCACGGATTTTAGTGACGACTCGGTCCGCTACATCGTGGACCGCCAGTCCGAGAGCGGCGGCGCGTTCCCGGTCGAACAGAATCTGAATTTCGGGATGGCCGACCTCCATGGTCGATTTTACGTCTGCAAATCGATCCGAACGCGAGAGTTTTCGGGCAATTTCCTGAGACACGCGTTTGAGATCGTCCAAATCGTATCCGAGAACTTCGATCTCAACGGGCGTTCTGTACGAGAACAGCGTAGGACGCCCGAATTTGTACTGAAGACCGGGGATCCGCGAGAGTTCTCGGCGAAGCACGTTGATTGCCTCCGATTCGCCGGCATCTCCAGATCCACGAGCCAGAGCAACGTGCAACTCGCCCCAGTTCTCTCCGCCCTCGTCGGGATTCGCGTCCATTCTGTTTCCGCTACCGGCGACCGCGAAGGTCGATGTGATGTGCTCTACACCTTCGGCGGCCGTCTGTACTCGCCTCATGAGTGCGTCCGTGCGCTCGAGAGGCGTTCCGGGCGGCAGGCGGAATTCGATATCAAATTCATCCTGCGCAAGCTGCGGAATGAGTTCTATCCCGAGCGTTGGAACGAGCATCATCGATCCGGCGAAGAGGGCAAACGCAATGGAGATCACGGCACCCCGGTGGCTGAGCGACCAGCCGACCAGACCCGGATAGGCGGCCGCAATGCCCTCGTACCCTTTGTTGAATGTCCAAACGAGAGGACTAAACGCCATTTGAAGCAGATGGCCTATCCCCTTTCCCGTCAGATACAAACCGCGTGCAATACGTCCCGGAATGGTCGACAGAAGGAATACCCTTATCGCCCGTACGATGCCTCCGAATCGGGTTCGAGGCTCGATTAGCGGTGTGGATTCGAATTTTCTCTCGCTAGAACCCCCGATCGAGGCCAGCATCGGAATGAGAGTGATCGCCACTACCAGAGAAGCCAGAAGGGCGAACGTGACCGTGAGCGCCTGATCGCGGAAGAGCTGACCACCGATACCCGTAACAAATACAAGCGGGATAAAGACCGCCACGGTCGTCAGCGTCGACGCCATGACCGCCTTGCCTACTTCACTGGCTCCCTCGCGAGCCGCATCCACGCGCGATTTCCCCATATCCCGATGCCGCGCGATGTTCTCCAGGACGACGATCGAGTTATCCACCAGCAGGCCAATTCCGAGAGCCAGACCTCCGAGCGACATAATATTCAGCGAGATGTTGTAGCCGTACATCAGGTTGAACGTGGCAATGATCGAGATCGGAATCGACACGGAAATGATCAGGGTCGTGACAAAATTGCGCAGGAACAGGTACAGGATGATGACCGCAAGCAGACCGCCAAGGATCCCTGCGTTGACAACTTCATCGATCGCATTGCTGATGAAGTGAGACTGGTCATAGACCTTGATCAGCTGCATGCCCGGCGGAAGCGATTCTTCGAGATAATCCACACGGCTATCCACTCCCCGTGCCGTAGCGACCGTATTGGCATCGCCTTCCTTGTAAATGGCCACCTCTACGGCTTCGACACCGTTGATTCTCGTTATGGCTTCGCGCTCCTTATAACCGAGTTCAACCGTGGCCACGTCCCGCAGATAGACCGGCTTTCCTGACCGGGCATCGATGATCACATCACCGATTTCTTCGACCTTCTGAAACTGATTGACGGTCCGGACCAGAAACTGTTGGACCCCTTCCTCCAGGCGTCCTCCGGAAAGATTGACGTTTTCCGCCCGAAGGACCTCCACGATGCGACTCACCGGTAGGCCCAGCTGGGCGAGTTTGTCCTGGTCGATATAGACCTGTACTTCGTCCTCAAGGCCGCCGCTGACCTTTACGGCAGCGACACCCGGAGATGACTCGAGCTCTTTCTTCAGCTGTTCGTCTGCATAGCGCCTGAGAAACTTCAATCCGGCCTCGTCCAGAGCATGGGAAGTTTCTGCCGGTGACGGCGCCTGCAACGAAGACGCATCGAGAAGACTCACCGCTCTGAGCGACAAATCTTCCGAATCAACCGCATCATTCGCCAATCGCACATCCTCAGTCGCCTTTCCGGGCTCTTCTAGGAATAGTCCGAATCGCATAATCGGATCCAGAGAAGGATCAAATCGCAGAATCACCGGGCGTGTCGCCTCGACAGGTAGAATCAGCGCATCCAGCTTCTCCCGGACGCCAAGGCTGGCATAGTCCATATCCGAACCCCAGTCGAACTCCAGTACGACGTCCGACTGACCCGTTCTCGAGATCGAACGTATCTCCTTGACGTTTTTCACCACCCCGAGCACCTCTTCGATAGGCCTGGTCAAAAGATTTTCAATCTCGACGGGCGCAGCTCCTACGTACTCAGTGCGAATCGTTAGCGTAGGGTATGTGAGATTCGGAAGCAGATTAAGATTGAGTCTCGACAGAGACACGGATCCGAAGAGCACGACGGCCACGGTGAACATGGCGACCGTAACTCGGCGACGGGTGGATAGATCTATGATCTTCATGGTCGAATGGAATCGCGGCGGATAGGTTACGGGCAGACGAGAGCGTGAACGGATTTCGGGGCAAGGACGACGCAGGGTCTACTCGATGATTTCGACCCGCGTGCTGTCCTTGAGATTCGCCTGACCGGTCGTAATCACCAGGTCACCCAGGGCGACTCCATCCAGGACTTCGATGAACCGGGCGTTCGAGTACCCCGTCTTAATAACGGTTCGCAGCGCGGTGTCACCCTTTACGACAAACAATGTCGATTGATCGTCTTCGGTGATCACAGCCTCCTTCGGAATGAGTAGCGCGTTCGGGTGCGTATCATAAACGATTCCAACTCGCCCAAACATACCGGGCATAAGCTGGTGACTCTCGTCCATCACTTCCACGGTCACCTTAAACGTCCCGGTCATTGGATCCACGACCGGGCTGATCCGCTTGATGTGTCCGATGAAAGCCGTTTCCGGCACAGCGTCGACACTGATCTGCGCCGTCTGACCCACGCGAAGTTTGTTGAGTTCGCGCTCCGGAACGTGCATAACAGCCAGAAGTGGGTCAAAATCAGTGATCCGAAACGTCGGGGCATAGGTCTGTACCATGTTTCCGACCTTGATGAGCCGCTCCGAGACGACGCCGGAGATAGGTGCGCGCACGGATGTATACGCGAGCGCAAGTTTGGCCAGATCGACAGCGGCCTGCTGGGCGTCAAGATCCGACTTCGACTGCTCATACTCCGCCGAACTGATCATCTGTTTGGCGTAGAGCTCCTCGTTGCGCTCGAACAGGGTCGAAAGCTTTCTGAGCGTCGCTTCGGCGCGAGCCAATTCGACGGATAGACGTTCGTCATCCAACTGCGCAAGTATCTGACCGACCTTTACGTACGTTCCTTCCTCTACGAAAATGTTCTTGACGATCCCACCACCTTTCGCGACGACATCGGCTTCCTCCTCCGCCTCGAGCGTTGCGGTCCCGGCGAAGAATGCGGAGATATCACCCTCACGGATCTGAGCAGCCTCGACGGGTATGGCTGGGGTTTGTTCTTCCTCTTCCGGCGTTTTGGATTGCGCGTCGCCACCGCAGCCGGGTGCGAATATCAGCACTCCCATAAGCGGTATGATGATGAGGGCGTAACCGCGTACCTGTCTCATAAGATGCGTGAGTGTGTTAGTGATAGCTTTCGAGTTCCGGGTGTCTACCGTGGGCAAGCCTACGAATCGGATATTGTAGAGTTACAACCTATCTCTGAAACCGGGAAACTCTCCGCCATTGCGGTCCAGAATTCGCTTGAAAGGAACTGTTGCCCGTACAGGCGGTGCGTTCGTAATCGATCTAGCTTCCGGCGGCACCGACAGACTACTGGCAGGTATCATACCCGGAACGAGAGATGGCTGTCGTCCACAAAATTCGTAACCGCACTCAATAAGTCTGGAATTCCGTCGATACTGCGTACTCAGGGTTATTTCAACAAACCGTACGACTCATGCGTCGAGTAATTATAGCGACACTGATGGCTGCCTGCAGCATTTCTGTTGCAGCTCAGTCGCGTGACCGGGTCGACGTCGATTATCCGAAGAAAGGCGAAGGAATCTACGCGCTTCTCAAGCGAAACGGCATCAGGCCCACCAGCGCCACAGTCAAAATATTCCGCCAGATAAACTCTGAAAAGCTCCTGCCCAACAGTGGTCTTCGTAAAGACATCGCCTATAGTCTGCCCGCCGGCGCAGCAGCCAACGTGTATCCCATATTCGGTTCGAAATATGAGAAGCTGGCGATCAAGAGCGATCGACTGATCGGTTGCGTCTACTACATTGTGAGCGGGCACGGAGGACCGGATCCCGGCGCAATCGGGAAACGCGGAAGCCGGTCGCTCGATGAGGATGAGTATGCGTACGACATTGCGCTCAGGCT
>JACZYK010000167.1 GCA_022571135.1 Bacteroidota bacterium | reverse complement strand
CGAGATCACTCTGACTCATCGTTCTCCACCAGTTCTTGTTTTTGCGATGCTTCTTCAGCCATCAGATTCTTCCGCTGCGCTTCGTATTCCTTCTCCGTCTCGTCGATGGCATGGCGGGTCATTCCGATCGCGCCGGCTCCGGAAACCGAGGCAGGGTGCATATCGGCAAACTTGACGAGATCGGCATGGGTGAGGATTGCGCGAATCTCTCCGATCAACTCCTTCGACACAATGCTGGAATCGATCGATTGCTGAAGTCGATCGATGAGCTCACGGGTAGTCGTTTCGAGGGCCGGAACGTCGGCGCGTCGTTTAAGATAGTTTCTGAGTAACTCGGAGAGTTCGACATAGAACGGTTTCAATTTTTCCGGATCGGTCAGATCCATCATCTCGAGTTGGTGCAGCCGCTCGAGGGCCTCGACGTAAGGTGGTATCTCGGATTCAGGCTCATAATCCTGGTCGATTTCTTCTTTCTCCCGGCTCCGCTTGCGCCAGTACCAGGCGGCTATGGCGAGAGCGATAATCAGAGGAATCACGAACCAGAGCCAGGATGATCCGGGGAATTCGGCCAGGGGCGTTATGTCCCGGATGCTCTCCGCATCCTCGGGCACTAGAGAAATAACCGTAACGAATAACGGAGGCGTGCCGGCGATGAGTGTGTCTCCGGCCAAAGCGAGCCCGAGAGGGAGCGTTTCCACGAAGGCCGAGTCGAGCTCAAATGTGGCCGCTTCATAGAGAACGCTGTCGACGACCCAGTTACGGGATATCATTCTTCGACCACCGTTTGTTTGCCCGAAAATCGTCAGATCCCCAAGAGCGAAGAAGGAAGCCTCTCGTAGCGAGTCGGGCAGAAAATCGAGCGGGAAGAGGGGCGTCGCACTACCGTCATGTTCGATAGAGAGGGCGATGAGAAACCTTTCACCTACCGTCACGCTGTCGACCAACGCATACGCGTCATAGCGCTGAGCCGTCGAAGGAGCGGCTGCCAGCACGAAAGCGGCCGCAATCGACAGGATTTCTATGAGTATGCGTCGGATCATCTCTAGTGCTTCCTATGTCGGTACCGGAAGAAGCGTATCAGAGGTTCGACGTAGTTTTCGCTCGTCACGATAGGGATACGATCCACGCGGGCCTTGAGCATTAACTGTTCCACTTCGAGCTGTCGATCCGCGGCCTCCTCCGCAAACGCATCGCGTACCCGTGAGCTGCCCGTATCGACCACGATATTTTCCATTGTTTCGGCATCCGTCAATTCAAGAAGACCCACCGGAGGCAATTCTATCTCCCGGGGATCCAGAAGGTGGACGGCAACCGTGTCATGCCGCCGGGAAAGAGCCCGAAGCGGCGCTTCAAAATCGCTGTCTATGAAATCACTCACGAGGAGCACGATCGACCTGCGATTCAGGACGTGAAGCAAATGGTTGAGGGCGGGGGACAGGTCGGTTTTCGTGGAAGTCCGTTCGTGAGCGAACAGATCCCGAATGAGCCGCAGTACGTGGCGCCTTCCTTTCTTGGGAGGAACGAAGAGTTCTACTCGATCCGAAAAAAGCAGCAGGCCAACCTTATCGTTGTTCTGAATGGCTGAAAACGCCACGATAGCACAAATCTCAGCGGCGACTTCGCGTTTGAACTTGTATACGGTACCGAAATCCTCGGAGCCTGAAATGTCCACCGCAAGTATGACGGTTTGCTCGCGCTCTTCCTCGAAAATTTTGATGTAGGTCTCGCTGTAGCGCGCCGAGACGTTCCAGTCGATGCTGCGGATATCGTCCCCGAACTGGTATGGGCGGACCTCGGCGAACTCCATACCCTGGCCCTTGAACGCCGAGTGATACTCGCCGCCGAAGATGTTGCTGACGAGACCCTTTGTGCGGATCTCGAGCTTCCGAATTTTCTTGAACAGTTCCCTGGGGATCATGACCGATGTCCGGGCCGAAAAAATGCGAAATTATATAACGTCAAGTCGGCCAGACATGTTGTGTTGAGAGGCAACATTTCCGCCGTATTCACCATGATTAATAGCATCGGACGCGAATATCGGAAACAGTTAACAATGGATTCAACATTTCCGTCGTGGAGATCTGGACTGATTCCCGTAATTTTGGGCTTCACCGAAAGAATCCCGTTATCGAGAGGAAACATCGTGCGATTCGGAGTTATCGTATTTCCCGGGTCCAATTGCGACCACGACGCGTACCATGTGGCCAAACACGTATTGGGCCAGGATGCGCGCTTCATATGGCATAAGGAAGGATCCATCGGAGACGTCGATATGGTCATCATCCCCGGGGGGTTTTCGTATGGTGACTATCTGCGCTCCGGCGCCATCGCCCGTTTCTCGCCCGTGATGGGCGACGTCATCCGGTTCGCCAACAACGGAGGCCTCGTGATGGGGATCTGCAACGGCTTCCAGATTCTTTGCGAGAGCCATCTGCTGCCCGGAGCCCTGATGCGAAACGAGTCGCTCCGGTTTGTATGCAAGTATATCCATCTCCGGACGGAGAACGAGACGTCGCCGTATACGTCGGGGCTGGGAAAGGGGACGGTTCTTCGGGTCCCAATCGCGCACGGCGACGGGAATTATATCGTAGGCGAGGATGTCCTCGACCGTCTCGAAGAAAAAGATCTTGTCGCTTTCCGTTACTGCGATGAGGATGGAAATATCACGCGGGAGTCGAATCCGAACGGCTCGGATCGCAACATCGCGGGGATTCTCAACGAGGCCGGAAACATCCTGGGGATGATGCCGCATCCCGAACGATGCGCCGAAGCCGTCCTTGGACGACCGGACGGGGCTCGCGTTTTCGAATCGATCCTTGCCAGTATGGGCGTGGCAGTGTGAAGTTGCTGTAATCCGATGCCAGGAATAACTCCGTGGGGCCGTTTCGGTGTTGCGTCGACTCTACCGCCACACTTCCGAACATTGCGTATCCGTCGGAACGATCCATTCGAGCGCCGGCTCTCCGATCGGGGCGCCCGGAGGCGCCGCCTGCGAGCCGGGTGGGGAGTACGCCGCTGCGGGTTGCTTCAGATGCCGGTTGATGTCTCGAACGAGCAGCCGGTTATGGGCCGCTTCCGCTACGGTATGGCCGCTGTCATTGAGCCTCTCGATCACAGCTTCGAGTTCATAGTTTGAAAGAGCCCGTACCTGCGGCATAGGCGCGCGGCTCGCCAGCGTGATCAGCTCGTCCACGAACACGTGCTGAACCGACCGGTTGATTTCGGCCTCGTATTCGTTGGCTGCCAAAGAGCCGAATACATGATCGCTTATCCTCCGAAGTACATCGTCAAGCCCCGGAAGGTTAGAATCCAGAGCGCTCTGCTCGACGAGACGGGCGGCTCGGTCAGCCCTCATGATGCTTGAAATCGTATGGCTGGCGGCTACCGTCGCGGGTGTGATGGCGTCGAACGTCATCCCCGTATAGCGGGGAAAGAGTTCACGCGTGCGCCGGAACCCGGATGGCCGCGGCGGTAGGATCTTGAGGACCGTTTTTGGAATGGCCAGTTCATCCGGGTTGAGTGTGGCCAGGAGCGCATCCAATGCGGCCGTCTGTTCGCTGGCCGGTACCCGCCGAAAAGGCTCGCGTCCGTCCCCCCGGAGCGTGTACAGATAGTGGACGCCGCCGAGAGCCGAGGCCGCCGCCTCGACCTGATACCGGTGGTGCATGTAGAGCGGTACCAGAGCCTCCTCCATGGTCGCCATCGGCATCCCGGCCTTGATGGCGGTATCCCCGAACCGCTCCAGAGCCGCTCGCCGAACGTCCATCATCCGGTTGAGTTCTACCGCCGGATCGGTACCGTTCGACCACTGGTCCGCCCTCGGATTGACGCTCGTGTCCTGGTTCGTGAGGAAGCGGATGTCCTGCTCCCAGGCCTCACTGAGGATCGTCTGCAGCGCAGCCTCCTCGTCGGTCCCCTCCGGGAAATCCTGATAGCCATAGGCCACGGCCACCTTGTCCCACCTCCCGATGCCCACGTCGTAGACGCGGCTGTAGTCGAACGAGCCGTCGTCGTTGAGCTCGATCAGTGGATGGGGATAGTCCAGAACGGAGATTCTGCCCTCGTCGCTGTCGTAGTAGTTGTGACTGAGCCCGATAGTATGCCCGACCTCGTGTGCGGAGAGCTGTCGGATGCGCGCCAGCGCCCATTCTGCGAGTTCCGGAGGTGTTTCCGTGCCGTTCTCGTAGGGCGAAAGCAATCCCTCCGCAATCAGATAATCCTGCCGTACGCGGAGCGAGCCGAGCGTGACCTGGCCCTTGATGATCTCGCCTGTGCGCGGGTCCGAAACGGATCCGCCGTAACTCCAGCCGTGTGTCGAGCGGTGGGTCCAGTTGATCATGTTGTATCGGACGTCGAGGCTGCTGGCTCCTTCGGGTAGCATTTCTACCTGGAAAGCGTTGCGGTAGCCCGCCGCTTCGAAGGCCTGGTTCCACCAGCGCGCGCCGTCGAGCAACGCCGAGCGGATCGGCTCGGGCGCGCCGCGGTCGAGGTAATAAACGATGGGCTCGACGGGATCGCTCACGTTCGCCGTCGGATCCACTTTCTCCAAACGATGCCTTCGAATGAATCGCTTCACGATCGAATCGCCGAGGGGCACGGCGTAGTCCCGGTACGACATGGCGCCGTAGCCGGAGCGCGGATCGAACGCCCGTGGCTTATAGTTGTCGTCGGGCAACTCTACGAACGACTGATGGACGCGGAGCGTTACGGCTTCCGACGTGGCGGCTACGCTTCCAACACCCTCGAAAGAGCCGCCGCCGAATCCGCCACCGCCTCCTCCTCCGCCTGGCGCAATCACGAACGTGAGCGTGGCTTCCATTTCAGTATTTTTCGGGAAGCCGACCGTCATCGGCATGTACACTGCGCTTCGGGTTTTGTCCAGCCTGTATGTACGCGGCCGCAGTCGTCCCGCGATCCTGTGGGTATCCCTGACCAGGAAGTCGGTTATTTCGACGAGGACTCGGCCGTCGGTCTCGGCTGCCACCGTAAATCCCCAGAGGACAGAACGCGCAAAGGCATCGTCAACGGCTCGCACTTCGTCGGGATTGTCGCTGTCGGCGCGAAACCTGTAGTTGGGCTGCACCATGAGAATCTTCGGCCCGACGCGTTCGAAATAGACGATCCGGCTCCCTCCTCCCTGTCCGCGATCCAGACCTATATCGTTCGAGCCCAAACCCGCCGCCAGGCCTCCCATATGGAGCACTTCGGTATCGAACCGGGAGATCTCCATCCAGAGTTTGCCTTCGGTCTCGTTCCAGAACATCGGGAAGAAGCCGTCAATCTTCTGCATGCCCTCGGTCTTTTTTTCAATAGTCGGCTTTGAAGATTCGCCTTCCTGGGCGTATGCGATTGCTGCCGTAACGAGAAAAACCGAGCAGAATACAGCCAGCACACGAAGACCGGCTGGGAGAGCGTAGCGGAAAGGGGACATGGTTGTTTACCTCCTTGGGCTCCAAAACGTTTTGGATGGTCATGAGCTGAACTGGCCTGGCGGCTCCACGAGGGATCAGAACAGGGCTTAGTTCGATATAGCAGCCCGCATATACTCCCGGCGCATCTTGGTGATTGCCGTTATCGGTACGCCGACCGGGCACACCGCTTCGCACTCCACGTGGTTGGAGCAGTCGCCGAATCCTTCCTTCTCCATCTGGTCGACCATCGACACCACGCGGCGCTTCCGTTCCGGATCGCCCTGCGGCAAGTAGGCCAAGTGCGCGATCTTGGCACCCGTAAATAACGAAGCAGAGGCATTCGGGCAAGCTGCTATGCACGCGCCGCATCCGATACACGCCGCGAAGTCGAACGCATGCTCGAGTTTTTCCCTGGGTATCAATACCGCGTTCGCATCGGGTGCGCTTCCGGTGTTCACCGAAATAAAACCGCCCGCCTCAACGATCCGGTCCATGGCGGTTCGGTCCACAACGAGATCACGAATGACCGGAAAGGCCCTCGCGCGCCACGGCTCGACGACGATCGAGTCTCCGTCGTTATAGTGCCTCATATGAAGCTGACAGGCGGCGGTGAGTTTCTCGGGTCCGTGTGCCCTGCCGTTGATCACGACGCCGCAGGCACCGCAAATACCTTCCCTGCAGTCGTGGTCGAATTCCACCGGCTCTTCGCCCTTGTGTATCAGGTCCTCATTGAGCACGTCCAGCAGCTCCAGGAATGACATCTGGGAATTCGCATCAGTGACGGTGTAGTCGACGAATTTACCCTTCGAACCGGGCCCGGCCTGGCGCCACACCGTCAGATGGATTGTCATTTTATCGGACATGATGGTTTTCTTAAACGGATGATCGAGTGAATATGGGTGTCCCTGGGTTGCTATCTCCTAGTGTCTGATTAACGCCGCTGGGATAAAAAATAGCCCCGGCCCCGTGGGTAGCGCCTGTAAACGGGCCACTCTGCGTTGTTTGTCGTTC
>JACZYK010000166.1 GCA_022571135.1 Bacteroidota bacterium | reverse complement strand
AAAAAAACGAAAGCGTATCGGTCGCGGTGTCGGCTCAGGATACGGAGGCCACAGCTCGACCAAGGGAAACAAAGGCCAGAAGAGCCGATCCGGAGCCAAGATTCCCGCTTGGTTTGAAGGCGGCCAGATGCCGTTGCAGAGGCGCGTTCCGAAGTTCGGATTCAAAAACAGGTTTCGAACCGAGTATCGTCCGGTAAATGTGGCAACACTCAGCGAGCTGGTCTCTTCCGGCGCAATAGATAAATCAGCTCCGATCACTCCGGAAGTGCTCTCTTCAGCGGGTCTCGTTGGAAAGAAGGATCTCGTCAAGATTCTCGGTGGAGGCACGATCGAAACCGCACTCACGGTTTCGGCGCATGCATTCAGTGCCTCTGCAAAAGAGAAGATCGAGGGAGCCGGTGGCTCGGTAACCGTTCTCTAGTCATTTAACCCTGCTCAACTCAAGGATAGTCGAGAATAACCATGGCTGGTCTCAGCGATAGCGTTCGCAACATCTGGAAGATTGAAGAATTGCGCCGCCGCATCCTCTACACGATGGGGCTCCTGCTCATTTATCGTCTGGGAGCGTTTGTTACGCTGCCGGGCGTGGATGCGAGTATTCTTGCCGACATCAACGCTACCGCCGATCCGAACAATCTCCTCGGACTGTTGGATATGTTCGTCGGTGGCGCCTTCAGCGCTGCCGGTATATTCGCCCTCGGAATCATGCCTTACATCACGGCGTCAATTATCATTCAGCTCATGGGAGCAGTCGTGCCGTACTTCCAGAAGCTCCAGCGGGAAGGAGAAGATGGGCGCCGAAAGATTACCCAATTGACACGCTACGGGACGATCGTCATCACCGCTTTTCAGAGTGTCGGATTTGCGGTTCAGCTGCAGTGGGGAGCTACAGGCCAGGCGATCGTTATCAATTCCACTTTTTTCATGGTATCGACCGTGATCGTACTGACGTCAGGGACGATGTTTGTGATGTGGCTGGGCGAGCGTATCACCGAAAATGGCCTCGGAAACGGCATTTCTCTGATCATCATGATCGGTATCGTCGCGTTCCTTCCCCAGTCCCTCGTCAACGAGTTCCAACTCTCCGGAAACCTGTTCATCTTTCTGATGGAGATAGGTGTTTTCGCACTCGTGACGGCCGGTGTCGTACTTGTTACGCAGGGGATGCGTCGAATTCCGGTTCAATATGCAAAACGCGTGGTCGGAAGAAAGATCTACGGTGGATCCACGCAGTATCTTCCGATTCGTGTGAATGCAGCCGGCGTGATGCCCATCATTTTTGCGCAGTCCATCATGTTCGTTCCGGCGACGTTCGCCTCGTTTTTCCCGAACAGCCCATTTATGCAACGTTTCGGGATGTTCTTTACGGACATCTCCGGTTGGGGCTATTCGGCGGTCTTCTTCGTGATCTGTGTTTTCTTCACGTACTTCTACACGGCCATCGCCGTTAATCCGAAGGAGATGGCCGACACGATGAAGAGGCAAGGTGGCTTTATCCCGGGAATCCGGCCCGGCAAGCATACTTCCGAGTTTATCGACAATATCCTGACGCGGATTACGTTACCGGGATCTATGTTCCTCGGATTCGTAGCCATCCTCCCCGCGTTTGCGATGATGTTCGGCATCACTCAGGGCTTTGCAAACTTCTTCGGCGGAACGAGCCTCCTCATCCTCGTCGGTGTTACTCTCGATACTCTCAAACAGATAGAGAGTCACCTGCTCATGCGTCACTACGACGGATTCATGAAATCCGGAAGGATACGTGGACGACGGTAAATATTTAGAGCCGGTAGCATGATGGTCCATCTCAAAAGTGAACGCGAAATCGAGCATCTCCGTGCTGCGGCCGACCTCGTCAGCCGTACGCTCGGTGAGGTGGCCCGATACGTCGAACCCGGCGTAACTACGCGTGAGCTGGATCGTGTTGCCGAGAGCTTCATAACATCGCAAGGGGCTGTGCCCGGATTTAAGGGTTACGGAAAGGGAGACATTGTATTTCCAGCCACGCTGTGCACTTCAATCAATGACCAGGTTGTGCACGGGATTCCAGGAGAAATCGAGCTTGTTTCCGGTGATCTCGTATCAATCGACTGCGGTGTGGTGCTGGACGGTTATTACGGGGACAGCGCCTATACCTTTGCGGCCGGATCGATTTCGGAGGCCGATGCGGCACTGTGTTGCACGACGTATGAGTCGTTGAATATGGGCGTTTTAAAAGCGATTACTGGAAACCGGCTGGGCGATATCGGCGCCGCCATTCAGGCGGTCTGCGAAGCCGATGGATTCGGTGTCGTACGCGAGTTGGTAGGTCACGGTATCGGTCGCAGCCTCCATGAGGATCCCCAGGTACCGAACTTCGGCCGCCACGGTGAAGGCCGAAAACTGAAATCGGGCCTTACGATCTGCATCGAGCCCATGATAAATAGGGGAGGATACGGTGTTCGCACCGAATCCGACGGTTGGACAGTGCGAACGGCTGATGGTCTGCCGTCCGCCCATTATGAGCACATGGTGGTTGTTCGTCAGGGCAATCCGGAAGTGCTGACAACGTTTTCGTATATCGAAGATGTATTGAGTGAGTTACCGTACCAAATGACAACTGAATTGGAAAATGGCTAAACAGAAACCCATAGAGCAGGAGGGTGAAGTCATCGACGCTCTGCCTAATGCGCAGTTCCGCGTAAGACTTGAAAACGGACACGAGATTCTTGGTCTGTTATCCGGAAAGATGCGAATGCATTTTATCAAGATCCTTCCGGGCGATCGGGTCAAGGTAGAGCTTTCACCCTACGACTTGTCGAAGGGCAGGATCGTGTATCGATACAGGTGAGCCTCAAAAAGGATTGCGAACAAACATGGTATGCAATCGTTACAAATAGGCTAAGTCAGAAACTGGCCAATCGCCGTCAAAATGCAATTAGAGAATGAAAGTCCGTGCGAGCGTAAAAAAGCGGAGTCCCGACGACAAGATTGTGCGAAGGAAAGGCCGCGTATACGTAATTAATAAAAAGAAGCCTAAGCACAAGCAGCGCCAGGGATAGTCTCGTCACTCGAATGACTGGATGACACTTCGGGGCCGGATAATATCTGGAAATCAATGCCACGAATTGCTGGAATCGACATTCCGAACAACAAGCGCGGAGAGATGGCGCTTACCTCCATTTTCGGGATTGGACGGTCCCGGGCAGTCGAGATTCTCGACAAACTGGGAATCGATCCGAATGTTCGTCCGGAAGAGTGGACCGAAGAGCAGACACGCTCGGTTCGCCGCATGATAGAGGATGACTATCAGGTCGAAGGTCAGCTTCGCACGGAAGTTCAGTTGAATATAAAGCGGCTGATGGATATCGGTTGCTATCGCGGAGTCAGGCATCGTCGTGGGCTCCCCGTCAGGGGTCAGCGTACGCAGACAAATGCCCGTACCCGCAAGGGAAGGAAAAAGACGGTTGCCGGCAAGAAGCAGGCGCCGCGCAAGTAATCGCAGAGATCTCCTTTATTAGGATCGCCGTTAACAGGCCTTAACTAAAACGAACAATGGCAAAAACAAAAGGGGGCGGACGCTCGCGAAAGAAGAATGTCGTCGTCGAATCGAATGGGCAAGCCCATATCAGAGCGACATTCAATAACGTGCTGGTGACCCTGACCGATCAGTACGGAAACACTATCGCATGGGCTAGTTCGGGGAGAATGGGCTTCAAGGGAAGCAGAAAGAATACACCTTACGCGGCTCAAGTGGCAGCTTCTGCGGCTGCCAAGGAAGCCTATGATCTGGGACTACGTCGCGTGGACGTTTTCGTCAAAGGACCCGGCGGTGGACGCGAGTCGGCCATCCGAGCCCTGTCAAATATCGGTCTGGAGATTGCTACCATCCGCGACGTAACTCCAGTACCCCACAATGGCTGCCGGCCGCCGAAACGTCGTCGCGTTTGACGAAGTTTCGACTCGGTTTAAGACCGGCTACGGGAAGCGAGACTGCGGCCCGTACGTTTGTTAACACTCAAGCGAGAGGAATAGTCAAATGGCCCGATACAGAGGCCCAAAACAGAAGATCGCTCGTCGATTCAAGGAGCCGATCTTTGGACCCAGCAAAGCGCTGGAGCGCAAGCCAAATCCACCGGGACAGCATGGAGGCGGCCGTCGACGTAAAGAGAGCGAGTATGCCGTCCAGCTGAAAGAGAAACAGAAGGCCAAATACACCTACGGACTTCTCGAGAGGCAATTCAGGAATTTGTTCAAAAAGGCTGCTCGGAGGAAGGGTATCACAGGTGAGAACCTATTGAAATTCCTTGAAGCGAGACTGGATAATACCGTATTCCGTCTTGGATTTGCGATGACAAGGCGGCAGGCCCGGCAGCTCGTAAATCACGGACATGTGATGGTGAACGGTAAAATCGTGGACATCCCGTCGTATCAAATGCGTTCGGGAGATATCGTCGCGATTCGACCCAGGAGCCGCAGCATCGTCTCAATTCACGACTCCATCAAGCAAACGCGGCGTAGTTTTCCGTGGCTGGAGGTAGATCGAAAAATGCTGCAGGGTAAGTTTCTCGACTACCCGAACCGCGAGGATATTCCCGAGAATATAAGAGAACAGCTCATCGTTGAGCTTTACTCGAAGTAGTCCCGATGCCGGTCATCGGACCAAAGCCCGGTCTCTAGTCCGACCGGGGCACTACCCCACAAACACACATTGTACTGACCAAGCTGATATGAGCACTTTCTCGATTCAGATGCCAGATGGCGTACAGGTTGAAGAAACAACCGAAATCTATGGTCGCTTCGTCATTCAACCTCTCGAAAGAGGATATGGCGTAACCATCGGCAATGCGCTTCGGCGTATGCTACTCTCGTCCCTCCAGGGCGTTTCAATCACCGCCATCAAGATAGACGGCATTCAGCACGAATTTTCTACTATCGAGGGCGTATCGGAAGACGTCTCCGATATTATTCTCAATCTGAAAGGAGTCCGCTTCAGAGCCAACGAAGGCGCCGAAGGCAATATACACCTCATCGTAAAGGGCCCGGGGAACTGGACCGCAAGCAATATTGCCGCAGCTACGAGCGAGTATGAGATCCTTAATCCCGAGCATCACATCGGATCCCTTTCAGATAACGCGAACTTCGCAGTAGAATTGCGAATGGAGCGTGGACGTGGATATGTCCCAGCTGATGAGAACAAGAGGCCCGACGATCCGATAGGTATCGTCGCGATGGATGCGATCTTTACCCCCATTCAGAACGTTCGGTATACGATCAAGCAGACGCGCGTCGGTGAAAAAATCGACTACGAGAGCCTGTTGCTCGAAGTGACGACCGACGGTTCGGTTTTACCGGAGGACGCGCTGGCACAAGCTGCGACGATCATGCGTGACCACGTGAGCCTCTTTATCAAGATGGATGCGGAACCTCAGCCTACTGAAGAAGAGAAGGAAGTGGATGCCGAGGTTCAAAGGGTTCGAGAATTGCTTGCTCAATCCGTGGACGAACTCGACCTCTCGGTACGTGCCCATAACTGCCTGAAAGCAGCGAACATCAAGACGATTGGAGATCTCGTCCGTCGCGAGGAGTCAGAGATGCTGAAATTCCGCAATTTTGGCCGCAAGTCGCTCCAGGAGTTGCTTCAGGTTCTGGATGATCGGAACCTCCAGTTCGGCATGGATATGGGCGACTATCTTGAAGACATTACAGTGTGACGTCGGTTACCGGATCGGAGTTGTTGGAATTGATTGATAGACAATGAGACATCAGAAGAAAGGATTTAAGCTCGGCCGGACAAGTTCACATCGGAAGGCAACCCTGGCGGCGCTTTCAAATGCACTCATCCGGCATAAGCGTATCACGACTACGCTCGCGAAAGCGCGCGCACTGCGTATTTACGTAGAGCCGATCGTCAACCGATCCAAGCAGGATACGATGCACAATCGCCGTCAGGTTTTCCGACACCTTCAGGACAAGGAATCCGTGACGGAACTCTTTGGCGAGATCGCCACACAGGTTGCCGACCGCCCCGGTGGATATACGCGGGTTATCAAACTCGGTCAACGCGCGGGTGATTCGGCAGAGATGGCGATGATCGAGCTCGTCGACTATAATGACATCAAGCCCGAAGGTGCAGACGGAACGAAGCGTAGGCGTACACGGCGTGGCGGTCGACGGAGACCCGACGTGGTGATAGAGGACGTCGCTGCGGTCGAAACGTTCGCAGAGGCCGAAGAGCTCGAGGCTTCGGCCCCCGAGGCGGCGTCCGAAGTAGTCGAAGAGGCCGAGGCTGAGGCCAAAGCAGTCGAAGAGCCCGAGGCGGTGGCCCCTGAGGCTGAGGCCAAAGCAGTCGAAGAGCCCGAGGCTTCGGCCCCTGAGGCGGCGTCCGAAGTAGCCGAAGAGCCCGAGGCTTCGGCCCAAGCGGCCGAAGACCCGGACGAGGGGGCCCCCGA
>JACZYK010000165.1:681-6444 GCA_022571135.1 Bacteroidota bacterium | reverse complement strand
TCCAGAGCCTTCATCAGAACGTGCCGGTCGAGATCCGCGTCGTAGCGAAGACGGGCGTAATGACCGGTCGAAATGAATTCACACCCGAGAGCGTCGGCTCGCCGCATAAGCGCAGCCCATTTGATGTGGGTGTTGCAGAGCACGCAGGGATTCGGCGTTCTACCCGCCATGTACTCGTCCGTGAAACGATCGATGACCCAGGCGCCGAACTCCTCGCGGATATCCACGATGAAGTGCTTGAAATCGTATTTGATCGCGACCGCGCGGGCATCGTTCATCGACTCGAGCGTGCAGCAGCCCACGACCTTACCGGAATGTCCCCCCGAAGACGCATAGTCCCAGGTTTTCATGGTGATGCCGACGACTTCGTATCCGCTTTCCCTCAGCAGCACGGCTGCGACGGAAGAGTCGACTCCGCCGCTCATGGCGACCAGTACACGACCTTTTGTGCTCATGGATACTCGGGAAACCGTTCCGGCGGCAAAGCGCCCTGGATCCCATTAGTCTTGGATGGGTATCGGATATTCCAGATGACCGTACGTTTCGGCAACCACCAGTTGGATGGCGTTCAGGAATTCATTGATACGCCTGAAAACCTTCTTGTTCGCCTCCGGTCGTAGACGCGCAGCATTAGGAAGCATCACGGCAGATTCGAGAATGTGGTCCCTGAAAAACATGGTCGCCTTCAGCGCCTGGGGAAGCGTTATCCCGCTGAGCATGATGCTCTTGGAATAGATCCTGCCAATCACGCGGGCTTCTTCGAGAATCTCTTTCCCCTGTCCATCGTCCGCGGCTATGAACTGCATTAGCAGTCCCATCAGACGGCGGCCCAGGAGACGACTCTCTTCCCTGGACTCCTCGTCCATGAGCGAAATCCACGACTCGTCGTGGTGCGCTTCGAGTTCCCGGCGCGTAACGCTCAGGGCAGCTTCTTGAAGACCTGGGCGCATGACCCCGGTACCGGAGGATTTCGAACCGGCACCTGCGGCCAAGCGTTCGACGTCCAACTCCGGAAATCGGCGGTGACCGCCCGGCGTGCGGATGGAGACGATGGTACCTTGATTGGCCCATCTCCGGACGGTGGCGGTGTGAACGCTGAGGCGTTCCGCCGCCTGTTTGAGTGTGAGAAAACGATCTGCCACGAGTTCACAGGTTTCTACAAACAAGATACCTGGAATCTGTGCACGGAAATATATAAAGTTATGCAATACTGTACACGACTCGACGGCCGCGAAAGCCGGAAACCTCGGGCCTCCGAGACCCGGCCAATCCTTGCACGTACTGCGGCCCAGGAGTATCATTACGCCGTTCATCCGATGAGCGCTCCAGCGTCGGATTCCGAAATTCCTCGCAAGTCAGAAATATGAAGCTACTCGTTCTGAACGGCCCAAATCTCAATCTCCTCGGATCGCGCGAGCCAGATACCTACGGAGAGGTGACGCTCGGCGGCCTGGAGGAAGAAATTCGTCGAGAGTTTCCGTCGGTATCTTTCGATTTCTTTCAGAGCAACCACGAGGGAGAACTGATCGACCGCCTGCAGAGCGCCGAGCGTATCGCCGGAATCGTATTTAATCCGGGAGGATACACGCATACGTCCGTCGCTCTGAGGGATGCGATAGCTGCCATCGAGACGCCCGTGATCGAGGTCCACATCTCAAACATCGCCGCTCGCGAATCATTCAGGCACCACTCGGTGACGGCGGGCGCCACGATCGGACAGATCTCAGGACTCGGCGTGATGGGGTATCACATGGCTGTGCGCTATTTTCTGTCTACGGGCGGGGCCGACTAGGGAGCGCTCCGCTCTACCTGCGGTCAGGTGCACGACAGTCACAAGCCGAGTCGGCCCGCATAAACAAACGCAAAAGAAATTCGCTCGCACACATGGGCCACACGACGCGCATCCGCAAGCTCGCTTCTGAAACGGCGGTATACGGCGTCTCTTCCATCTTCGGACGGCTCATCAATTTTCTCCTCTTTCCGTTCTACTCGAACGTCTTTCCACCCGACGTCTACGGCCCGGTCGTGGTGCTTTATGCGGCCTTCGTCTTCCTGAACATTTTCTATCAGTATGGCATGGAGTCGGCGTATCTGAAGTACGCGGCTGCCACCGATTCGAATTCGGATCGATCCGACACGTTCAGCACCTCCGTCCTCGCACTGCTGGGCACGTCGATCCTCTTTTCTGCAGCGTTTCTCGTCTTCAGACATCCCGTGGGCGCCATTCTCGGTCTGGAGCAACAAAGCCTTCCGCTACTCTACTATGTCGCTGGAATTCTGCTTCTGGACACGCTGGCCGTGGTCCCTTATGCCGAGCTCAGGCTCGAAAACCGTCCCTGGCGCTTCGCGATCGTCCGCACGGCCGGAATCGGAGTCAATATCGCGCTAGTACTGAGCCTGATTCTGGGCGCCGATATGGGCATCGAGGCGATATTCATAGCCAACCTGTTCGCCTCGGCCGTATCGCTCTTGATGCTGATTCCCGTTTTCGGGAGCCGATTCCGGCTCCGATTCAGCCGGGCACTTCTGAAAGAGCTCCTCGTTTTCGGACTTCCCTTTGTCCCCGGAGGCCTCGGGTATGCGGTATCGGAGCGCGTGAATATCTTTTTCCTCGAACGTCTCCCGGCAGATCGAGTCCTCGAACTCTACGGTGGGGATCCTGCGATCCAGGCGCTCTCGGAGCGGGCCGAGGCGTACGGCCCGTCCGTGTATGCCGAGCATATCGTCGGGGTATACGGAGGGATCGTTAAACTGGCGATCGTCCTCGCGCTCGTCGTGCAGATGTTCCGATATGCCTGGCAGCCCTTCTTTTTGCAGCACGATAGGGACGAAGATTCGCCGGCTCTCTTCGCGCGGGTTTTCACATTGTTGACCGCCGTCCTGTTATTCGTCTATCTGGCGGTTTCCTTCTTCGCCGTTGAACTGGTCTCCTTTCCGCTTCCGAAGGGTCGAACGCTTATCGCCCCCGAGTACTGGCTCGGGCTGTCCATCATCCCGATTGCCCTTCTGGGATACGTGTTCCAGGGCTGGTACTATCACTTTTCGGCCGGGGCATATATCCGGAACCATACCCGTTATTTCGTTACGTGCACGCTCGCCGGCAGCACACTTGCCGTTATTCTGAACATCTTTTTCGTACCCAGATACGGGATGGCGGCCGCGGCCTGGGCGACCAGCGTGAGTTACGCCGTCATGTCGATCATGCTGTTTTTCCTCATAAGACGCGTCTACGCGGTGCCCTACGACTGGAAACGGGTTCTGCTGCTGGCGGCTGCTGCTGGGATCGCGTTCGCAGCCTGGTTCAACCTTCCGGTATTGCAAGTCTGGTGGGCTGAGGCGCTCCTTCTCACGGGGTATACCGTAGTCGCCTGGCTGGCGGCGGGCGGGCGTAAGATCTCCGCCATGCTCGAATAAGACGCGCCGCAAGTGCCCGGCTAACGGTGACAAGATCAGGTAGGCTAGAAATCGCCGCCAAGATCTTCGGCCTCGATGGTCCGAATGAACGCCCGCCTGAATGCACCGATCGGGTGTATCGCCAAGACTTTGAAGCGCTCCATTGATCCGGGCTGACGCACCGCAACCAGAGGATTCCTGAGCGATGTAAGGCGGCCGATCGCAGAATCCACCAGCACAATATGGTGAACCGCCTCTCTATCCCTCAGCGACCTCAGCAGACGGGCGCTTTCTTCTCCCGTAAAGATGGTCACCCTGCGGCCGAGTCGATGGTTCAGGGCGTTCAGAACGAATCGGTATCGCTCTTCGTCCGTGACCGAACTGAAAGCCACGACGATATCCGTCGCGTCCGCGCGGGAGAATAATTCGGTAGCCATGACACTTAGTTTCTGCTGTTCATCCTCCATTCGTACGCACCCGGATATGAGCAGCACGCACGGCAGCAGCCAGACCACGAATGAAGCGGACATAAACCGGTTTCCTTTCATGCCCCGCTTAAACCGGGGGTGTAATTGATGTGATGCGACCCCGTCATTTGGCTGTACGTTCCACCGCCAGCTCGATCATCTCTCTCTCAATGGTCGAGGGGCCGGCGGTCGAATACTCCGCAATGAAATACAGGTGTGGTCCGTGCGAACCCACGACGTGGGTACCGATCGATGCCGACACTTCGATTGGTAGATCGATGGTGTCGAGCGGGCGCAGGCTATGATCCAGCACCTCCATTCTCAGGTGAGACGCTTCAACCGGACCTCCGGCCGTGATGCGACCGGCGATCAGAACGACGATGAAGTGATTTTCCAGATGGTGGACGCTGAGCGGACTTGAATTGGCGCGGCAGACGTCCACTTCTCTACTGACCTTACCCCGCTCGACGAGTCTCAGCCGGCATGAGCCCGAGAGAAGGTACACGTAGCGATCCGGGTTTCCGGCGAGCACATGCTGATCCTTTCTCTCTAGCCCGGCCCGATGCACCCCATCTCGTTCTCCTGAAAGCATGATGCGGTCCTTCACCGCATCGTAATCGTATAGAAACTCCTCTTGAATATCTCCGGCCCGGTACCCGACGATTCTACCCTTGCCGAACAGGAAATCGACCGTTTCCCATGTGAATCCAGAGATTTCACCGATCACCTCGCCGTCACCGTCGAAGTACAGGTACTTCAGATTACCGCCGTCCCATACGGCGACGGTATCGCCATACGCGCGCGCGATTTGCGGACGGTCGTATTCGAGCCGTCTGCTCCCCCATCGACTGATGGCGCGTACCTGGCGACCCGTCGTGTCGTACAGGACGATACCGGAAACCTGTCTGGCTACTGCAAAGAAATTCCCGTTGCCGGGAAACGCGACGCTGGCTACGTCACTCATTATCACTTTTCTCTCTCCCAGCCGATAGCGTCGCGATATTCTGACTGCATACAGACCGGCTTTTCCCGGATACGCAGTCCCGACGCGGATTGAATCAGCACTTCTAATGCGGGCACGGACAATCGCATGCTGTCTCAGGTTTAGGGCGTCAGGTAGGCTGTCGACGCTACCTCCGATGCAGAATGATATAAACAGAAACAGCCAGAGCATCGCGCCTCTTGATAATCCTACGTTCTGACCAGATCCCGTGGACCGTCCATCCGGCTACAGCCTTCAAAGATGAACAGATACAGAATCAGTCCGAACTTCGAGACTAGAGGAACTGAGCGGCGTAAGTGTAACCTGTTCACGCACAACCGGGAGTGATGAAATCCCGATGGGGGTAAAGCCCCTTTTTTAATATGTAAATCCACAGACAACGGTGGTGCGACGGATAACGTCTCACGGTCCGTTACCGTGACGGATCCCAATCCCCCGACCCCACCGATCACGCTCGTGCTCAATAAGGTTTACATCGACAGAGGCAAGAAAAAGGTCGAGATGAGCTGGACGGGGACCTCCGCGAGCAATGTAGACATCTATGTGGACGGCGACTTCGCGAAGAAGACGAAGAACAAGGGGACGGTGAAATTCGAGATAAAGAAGAGCGGTACCGTCTTCGTGCTGAAAATCTGTGAACAGGGAACGAACATCTGCTCGAATGAGGTCACCGCGGACTACGGCAACATTCCCTTCACGCTGACTCTCAAGAAGGCCAGCGTCAGAAAAGGTCTGCTCGAAATCGAATTCCTGTGGGCCGGCGCCAATTCGACGAACGTCGATGTCTTCGTAGACGGCGCGTTCAACAAGACCACCAAGAACCTGATCCTCGAGAAGCCCGTCTCCCCCTCCCTCGGCTTCCTCCAGTCCCCGCTCGTGAACGTCGGCGAGGTGCGGAAC
>JACZYK010000165.1:0-671 GCA_022571135.1 Bacteroidota bacterium | reverse complement strand
TTAGGTGAAGCTTCCCGTAAAGTTCGGTGGTCAGAAAGAAAATCAAGATTCGTAAATCCCGTACAGGAAACAACACTGTCGGTTTAACAGGGGGGTGTCCAGCTAAGCCTTCCATATGCCTGAGCTGGACAATCTTCTCGTTGGATTGCAGGTCCAGTGCCGTCGATGCACCTGTACTGTACAATCCTGGATTCATTGTCTTTTCGTCTCTAATCCCGATATTGATCGGTCTCCTACCCAGAGCAATCATGACAGGAACTACTCTCTCCCATTACCGCATAGAGGACGAACTCGGCCGCGGCGGCATGGGCATCGTATACCGGGCCCTCGACACGAAGCTCAATCGCGACGTAGCCCTCAAGATCCTTCCAGCGGCCGCGCTCGCGAGCGAAGAAGACCAGGCCCGGTTCGTTCGAGAGGCCCAGGCAGCCGCGCAGCTCCATCATCCGAATATCTGCACCGTCTTTGAAATTGATGAAGCCGTTCCCAGCGATGCCCCCCACGGCACGCAACCCTCGCCTTTCATCGTCATGGAATACATCGAGGGAGAAACTCTCGACGCGCGCATCAAAAATGGTCCGCTCAAGATCTCCGAGGCCATCCGTCTGGCGGGAGAAGTGGCGGAAGCGCTCAAGATGGCGCACTCCAAAGACATCGTGCACCGTGATATC
>JACZYK010000164.1:1387-6450 GCA_022571135.1 Bacteroidota bacterium | reverse complement strand
AGTGGATGATCGTCGACGACAAGAACTTTCGTCATAAGGGTGAGAAATTGATGTGGGCTTTCCGTTGTGATTCGCGCCGTCAGGAGGACGGTAAGATACAGGAAACTATCGTTCCTCCGCGAGAGCCTTTACGAATCTCAAGGGTGGCACCCATTACTCTTGCCCTGTATTTCATAATTCTGACGCCCATGCCACGATCTTCCGGAAGTTCATCCGGAAAACCGATGCCGTCATCGCGAATGGTCAAATGGATCCTATGGTCTCTGGCCGAGAGCAGAATGTGGACATGACTGGCCTTGCCGTGCTTTACTGCGTTGCTGACGGCCTCCTGAACGATTCGGTACAGATTAGTGTCAGCACTGATATCCCTGATTCGGATCGATCCAGAAGTCTCGAGAGTGCACGAAATACCAAACAATTTTTCGGCATTACGGACCAGCATCTGGAGGGCATTCCCAAGTCCCAGTTCTCCCAGCTCGACCGGCACCATACCGCGGGAAAGGCTTCTGGCGCTTCGGTCCGCTTCCTTGATAAGTTCGGTGATCTCAACCATCTCGTCCGCACATGCGGATCCTTCATCTGCGAGTCGGCGCGAGAGGTTTTGAGCTATCAGGCCGATCCCCGTGAGCATTTGACCGAGACCATCGTGCAGGTCGTGGCCGATGCTTCTACGTTCCTGGTCACTTATTCTGAGGATCTCATGCTCGAGGAGTCGCCTTTCCGTGATATCGCGTATGACTCCCGTGAAAAGAATCTTTCCTTCTGCACGGACTTCACTTACAGCCAGGTCCATCGGAAACGATTCACCATTTTTCCTGACGCCAACGACCTCCCGACCTATGCCGATCACGTGTCGGTCTCCGGTCCGCAAATACTCCTGCAGATAGGATTGATGTTCAGCGCCGTAGGGATGTGGCATCAGCATCGAGATACTCTTACCCAGAATATCATCTGCCTTGTATCCGAAAATGTTCTCTGCAGCGGTATTGAACTCTGTAATCATTCCTCTTTCATCGATCGTGATGATCCCGTCTACGATGGTTTCGAATATGGCGCGATACTGTTTCTGGCTCGTCTCCCGAATGCGGATTCGCTGCTTGATAAACGGCATTCGGACTCCGAGTTCTTCGACTGAGAACATGACGTCATCGACGCATCCTACGAGTAATTTCTGCGATGACAGAAACTCATCTTTGGGGATACAGGCAAGTACGAGCATCCCCTCCGCGATTCTTCGAGCCATACGGTCCAGCGTATCTAACGTGGCCTGATCCGTATCCGCAAGGACCACGAGAAGACACTCATTTATTTCCCCCTCCTGGCCTGGATCCGATTCTGACGGACAGTCGTACAGTCTGCTTGAATGGGGCTCGAGAATCTCGCAGATGCTTCGGCGGCGCTCGTCGTCGACACCGATAATCAGGATGCAAATCTCAATACCGACTGCGGGCTCTGAATTAGTAGAAATCATACCTGGATCGGCCTTTGAGCAAATCGTAGGATCAAACCGAAATAAGAAGTGGCAACGCCAGCGAGAGTACGGTGATTAATAGGATAAAAAGGATATTCAAGACGATGCCCGCCCGCGCCATGTCGGACAGCCTCATGAAGCCACTCCCGTAAACAATTGCGTTTGGCGGTGTGGCGACAGGCAGCATGAACGCACAGCTGGCCGCAACGGTGGCAGGTATAACAAACGTAAGTGGATTGAGGTTCAGTGCGACGGCCACGGATCCGACGACGGGTAGAAACGCTGCTGCCGTAGCCGTATTACTCGTCAGTTCTGTAAGAAAAATAACGGTCATCGAAAAAATGAGTACGAGAACAATTGTGGGAAGCCCGGATAATTGACCGAGACCGCTGCCGATCCAGTCGGCCAATCCCGTGTTCGAAATCGCCGCAGCAAGACTCAAGCCTCCGCCAAAAAGTATCAACACACCCCAGGGAATCCTCACCGCGTCTGTCCATGTCAGAAGTCGCTCCGAATTTCCTTTTCCGGATGGAATCACAAAGAGCAGGATTGCGCCGGTGATCGAGATCCCGGAATCAGACAATCCAGGAATCAGGCCTTCCAGCAGGGGTCTGGACATCCATCCCAGCGCCACGCACAAGAAGATCGTAATTACTCTCCGCTCTCGAACAGTCATTTTCCCCAGGCTCCTGTAAAGGCCGACGAACAGCTTTCTTCCCCCCGGAATCGACGTGAAGTCGGGTTTGAATAAACCTCGAGTGAGAACCAGATAAACGAGCGGCAGTCCCAGAATGACGATGGGCAGTCCGACAAGCATCCACTCCGCGAAACCGATCACTATGCCGTAAGTCTCCTCCAGAAATCCGGCCATCAATGCATTCGGCGGGGTCCCGATGAGCGTTCCAATGCCACCCACGCTAGCCGCGTAGGCAATCGAAAGCATGAGGAGCGTGCCGAATCTCCGGATACTTTCTTCGGTCAGATTGGCAGATGAACCGGCGAGTTTCACAACAGAAATACCGATCGGAAGAATCATGAGAGTCGTAGCGGTATTCGAGACCCACATGCTCAGGAACGCCGTAGCCAGCATGAAACCCCCTACGATCCTGTTGGGCGTATCCCCGGTCTTTGAGAGAATGAACAGCGCGAATCGCTTGTGTAACCCGGCTTTCTGTATCGCTTCGGCGATGAAAAAGCCCCCCAGAAAAAGAAAGATCAAAGGATGCGCATAGGGTGCGGCTGCAGTCCTTATGTCGGCTACCTGCAGAACCGGAAGAATAGCCAGTGGGACGAGAGACGTCACGGGAATCGGAATTGCTTCCGTCATCCACCAGAGGGCCATCAGGAGGCCCATTCCAGCCACACGCCAGGCATCGGGGCTCATCCCTGCAGGCGGGCCAAAAATCAACGTCGCCAAAAAAATCAGCGCTCCTGTAAAAAGTCCGATGGTCGGCAGATTTGTCTTATTCCACCGTCTTGCGCCTCCGTTTCCCACTTCACTGCTCATTTGCGGGCGATTTCGCGCGTTGTTGTGTTGATGTGCCCCTTGAAACGTAACGTCCGAGCCCTTTAATAGCCAGACGGTGCTTTCTGAACGCACGAAGCAACCCGAAATGTGTAGTTTCGTAACAGGCTGCCGAGTACACCACGACGTCATGAGCGAACAGAAATCCGAGCTGGAATTCAAGGACCCATTCCCATTCAAACGAGTCATTTCCCTCGCTCCGCTCGCTGAATTCTGGTCCAACCTCGCCGGCGACGATTCTGCCCCTTCTTTCTCGATTGCAAAGAATGTAGTCTCTCGCATCAGGGAGGTCCCGGAATTCCAGGCGACGAGCGTATCCCTTGAAGCGATCGAACAGCACGCCGATTTGCTGGAGTTGATGATGACGGCCGTTTTCCCCGCCGCTCGTCTGGACCGGATCATTGCTGCGGCCTTTTCCCTTTCGAACTCAAATCGATCTATGCGACAGCGGGATTCAAAAAGTTAGGTATTCTAGATAAGTTCTTAAATCACAATAATATACGCGGATGTTGTCTGAGTGTCGAGGATATGCTGAAGGGTAAAGCCATGAGTGCATATCACGCCATAGTATCTGTCCACTATGGAATGAATATCCCCTTTGCCATTCCGTTTGTGATCCAATCTCTGAATGAATCCACAGGCCTGAATCGCTACTACCGTGTATCGATCGACCCGACATTCGTCAGGATTCAGGTATGCGGATCTCTTCCGGAGCTTAAGCCGGAAGACCGTAAACGACTCATGGCCGAACCCATGAACCTCGAATTGTGGTCCGAGATTCTTCCTCCGGAACACTTTGAATTTCACGGATTTGCGGTCATGAGTGCGGTCGAAGTAACAGATCAGGAGGTCCTTTCGAGGTTAAAGAACGACTTGCTTCTCAAGGATGCGATGACATCAGCCGGGAGCGTCCGGAGCTTGGAGCGACACCTGCAAGAATTGTTTTCACGACCCGACGTGCGGCTGGGCCTGATTGCCCTCGACCGCTGGTGTGCCGCACATGTATCGAATGCGCGTCCCATTGCGCAGAGTCTGCTTCTTTCGGATGGGCACCCCGAATGTCCGGACTGGAAAAATTCCTACTATACAAGAGTAATTGAAACGGGCAGCCACATATTCGTAGACGACCTCAATGAGGAAAGCGACCTTACCGGTTTCGAAAAACATCTTCAGAAGAAGGGCCTGAGAAGCCTGTTCATCGGGCCGCTCAAGGTCCGCGATGAGGTCATCGGGATCATCGAGCTCGCCTCTACCAATGTATCCGACATCACCTCCGTGCATACGTCCGTGTTGTCCGAAGTGACTTCTCTGTTCGCAACCGCCATGAAGCGCAGCCTGGAAGAGGAGGACGACCGTGTCGATGCGATTGTAAAGAGGCAGTATACCGCCATTCACCCCGTGGTTGAGTGGCGCTTCAGGCGAGCCGCACTCGATCATCTGCTCGCAACCGAACGGGGGGAGCCATCCGAAATCGAGAGCATCGTGTTTTCGGATGTCATCCCGCTCTACGGGATGAGCGATATCCGGGACTCCTCGACGATCAGAAACACGGCTATCCGTGAAGATCTGGTCGATCAACTCGGTCTCGCACTTGCCGTTATAATATCAGCCAGTACGATCAGGCCGCGGCCGTCACTGGACGAGATCGGCTACAGGCTGTCCGGCCATATCGAGGAACTCGTTTCCGGGCTTCGATCGGACGATGAGCATTCGCTTGTTCTCCTCCTTCAGTCCGAACTTGAGCCCCTGTTCGACAGACTCTCCGAATACGGCGATGATGTGGCCGAGAAAGTAAATGCCTATCGAGCCGCACTCGATGAGACACTCGGTATCGTATACAGGAAAAGAAAAGCTTACGAGGCGTCGGTTACGCAGGTCAACGATTGCATTTCAGCCTTCCTCGATCAGGCCGAAGAAAAGGCCCAGCAAATGATTCCTCACTATTTCGAGAAATACAAAACGGACGGCGTAGACTACAATATCTATGCGGGTGCTTCGCTGATGGAAAACGGTGAATTCGACGAACTGGATCTGAAAAACCTCAAGATCTGGCAACTGATGACCATG
>JACZYK010000164.1:0-1377 GCA_022571135.1 Bacteroidota bacterium | reverse complement strand
CAAAAATGGCAATACCCCTAGAAACCGCGCATCTGATTCTGGTTCAGTCAGAACCGATCTCCATCCGATTTCGGGTTGACGAAAAGAAGTTCGATGTCGATGGAGCTTATAATATCCGCTATGAGATCATTAAAAAGCGGATTGACAAGGCGCGTATCGCAGGCACTTCCGAGCGACTCACCCAACCAGGTAAATTGGCCATTGTCTACTCCCAGAGTGCAGAGGCCCGAGAGTATGAGCGTTACATAGAGTATCTACAGGCGGCCGGATATCTGGATCCCGGGATCGAACGGGTGGAGTTGGAAGAACTCCAGGGTGTCCATGGGCTACGCGCGCTGCGCGTAATAGTGGCAGATAACAAGCCCGTCTCCGATGTGCAGCTAGCCAAGAATGTGTCGATCTCCCGCCATACCGAAGATGATATCGTCGAACAGACTGTCAGCACTTAGTCGGCCCGGGGCCGATTCTCACGTGGCGGCGCGCTTTCTATTCTTTATGATCTTCGGGATGACGAACCACGCGAGCGTTCCGACGCCGGTCCTGCAGCTGCGCCAGTGTTCCACGTTCAGATCGATCCTGGCCAGGGCTGCCGTGGGAAATCGGATGGATGCGCTACCGATCAGCTGGCCCGCAAAGAGCGATGTCGTCGGTTCGTGACCGACCATCATCACCGTATCCATTTCATCGGGTACAGCGGCAATACACGACATCATCTGATCATAGGTCGCCATGTAGAGAGTTGGATCAAAACGCACATCGACCGGCGGAAAATCTCCGGCGTGCATAACTCGTTCGAGCGTCTCCCTCGTTCTGAGGGCCGTCGAGCAGATAATCAGATCCGGCAGTGGACCCACGTTAGCGATGTAACGACCCATTCTGGACGAGAATTTTTGTCCTCGGGTCGATAACGGCCGCTCGTGATCTCCGACGTAATTTGCATCCCAGTCGGACTTTGCGTGTCGAAGGATCAGAATGGTTTTCATGCTGCCCACCCATCAGTAATCAGCTCGATCGTACTGAAAGCATCGCCGAACGACTCCGTACCGGAATCCAGCGAGAATACGATCCAGACGTACACGAAGATGAACATCAGTATGCCGGCTCCGAGTCCGATCATGAACGCCGTATACGAGAGTCGAAGCAACTCGAATTTCCTCGTCAACACTTTGCCCAGGCTGTAGATGTCTCTGATCATATTTTGATAGAGTGTCGTTGTATTCGACAGGAGCTCCGTCATACCGGTCACGAAATCATCCTCTGAAAGACGCGTAAAGTGGCCAAAAAACAAGATATTGGCTTTATTACTCCGAACATCCTTGAGTGAAATCAGGTCGCTGCTCACCCGGGGACGCGCCGATAACACCGCAAAGACGAGGG
>JACZYK010000163.1 GCA_022571135.1 Bacteroidota bacterium | reverse complement strand
TCTCTTTCCCTGACGATTTTCAGAGCCTCGATATAGACCTCGGTTTTGCCTGAACCGGTGACACCATGGAGCAGGAAGGTCTCGTATCCACCCGATTCGATGGACGTCGTTATGGCTTCAAGCGCCCGAATCTGTGACGCATGAAGCTCGATCGGTTTGGGCGCTTCCGACTCTATAATTACCGACTCTGCGCGGTCGATTTCCCGCGACTCGATTTCGATATAACCCAGTTCGGCGAGTCGCTTGAGGGTCGAAGATGCGGCACCGGAGCGTTGCAACAACTCTGGCTGGGGGAGCGCATCCAGACCATCATCGGCCGCCTTTCCCAGAAGGCTCAGGACGGTCTTCTGCCGCTCGCCACCGGGCGGAGTGGCGGGTGCCGACGGATTCAGTCGAACGAAAAGAATCCTTCGCAGCCTGGCCAGGGGCCTGCGGAGTACCGTCTTCATTTCGATCAGTCCCAGCGACTCGAGTGTTCTGAGTCGAGCCCGCGAGAAATCAGGAACCAGGCGTTTCAGGGCCTTTACCCCAATGTCGCTCTTCTCTGGAATATGCTGGAGTATCGCCCTCTGGAGCTCGTCCAGGTCTTTTGGTTCTACGACCGGGCGTCTCGCGACGCGGTCCTGAGATACGGAATCGATACCGGGGGGCAGGGCGGCCCGGATGGCTTCGCCCCAGCTGCACAGGTAGTAGTCGGAAATCCAGCGCGTGAGTCTGAGCTGCTCCGCCGTAACGACGGGTTCCAAATCGATGAGATCGACGACGTTTTTGGGTTCGATTCCAGACAGGTCACCCTCCTCGGCGTGCTCGGTAACGACACCGGTGAGCACTCGCCGCCCGAACGGTACGACCACGCCACTCCCTACGAAGGTCATCTCTTGCATATCCCCGGGAATCCGATAGGTATACTCTCTGTCGACGGGGATCGGAAGTGCAACGCGAACGAATTCCAAGGCGGCCGGAAGGGTGAACGAGTGGTGGATCGATGGCTATTTTTGTCCGACGCCACCGGGAAGAAACCGTTCCGACCGATCAGGGTTGAGAGGGCATTCATTCCAATTTATTGTAGGTCGCATGTGCACACGGTACCCACTCAGCGCCGTTTTCCTGGCCTTCGTGGCGGCCGTCGTAACGGGCTGTTTGCCTTCTTCGTGCAGCCGGGTTGAGTCGCGCTCATTGATGTCGGCGGACTCCGTCTCCCGAGCCTATGCAGAGACTCTTCCTGTGGATACGCTGATCATTACCGGTAGCATCCTCGGATCCGATTCTCTCATGCTGGAATACCCGAGAACCGTGGATTTCGGGCCGGATGGTCTACTCTGGGTATCCGATACCCAAAATCACATCCTGTTTGCGTTTGCGGATGATCTGTCACTCACCCATCGTATTGACGTTGCGCGACATCCTTATCCATACCTGGCGGGATTCTCGGGAGATACACTTCTCGCGTTCAGTCCGGAGAGCATGGACATCGTCAAGATCTTTTCAGGCTCCGTCGTCTCGAGCGTAGATATGCCGGGAGATGGTCCGGCGGAAGGAGCCTTGCAATATGCGGCCGGTGCGGACGAGAGGCTCTACTACAAGGTGCTCGCCAAGGATTTCGCAGGCTACATAGCCGAAATGGATCTCGAGGGTAATATTCTACGCCGATTCGATCTCCCGCTGCCCTACTGGCGCCACGCCGGATTACTGCGTTTCTGGGGTGACTCGCTGATCAGCCTGTCGGGATTTCGTCCGGTCATCGATGTCATTTCGGACTCGTCGGGAGTCGATTCACTTTCCTTATTCGGATTCGACTCTCCCATGCTCGCTCGAAGCAGACAGTTTCTTATCGGAGACACCTCCTCGCCGCCGCTTCTGACGGCCTCCGCTGCGGCCGCTGGAAACCTCCTGTTCGTCCTGAACATGAGACCCGGTTGGCTCAGAGTGGATGTCTACAATCGACGAGGTCGACTACAACATATTCTCACGGAGCCGTTACCGGAATTCAATCAGGAATACTATCCTACCGATATTGCGGTACGCCGTATGGATGAAGATACCTTTGAACTGGCCGTATCCGTTGTCGAACCGGAGTCGCGAATTGACCGGTTTCGGTGGCGGCGGCATTGACGTAGAATGCAGATCGAATTTCTGTCCGGATCGGTACAGTTTGTGAAAGGCGTCGGGCCCCGTCGTGCCTCGGCCCTTGAAGGCGCAGGGGTCCGGACGATTCGGGATCTGTTCCAGTATTATCCCAGACGTTACCTGGACCGAACCTCCGTGACACGGATCCGGGAAATCGCATCGGATATGGAGTCCGTCACCGTCGTCGGCACGATCCGCACGACGGGCATCATACCGGGTAGAAAAAGAAAGCGATTCGAGGTCCAGATCGAAGACGAATGGGGTGGACGCCTGAAGTGCGTCTGGTTCCAGGGTGTGACCTGGATATCGAGAGTCTTCGAAGTCGGTCAGAAAGTAGCGTTTCATGGCAAACCCCAACGCTACGGAGGCGGATACACGATTTATCACCCCGATTTCGATCGGCTGGATGAAGAGGGACCGGCGCTGGAAACCGGACGGATCATTTCTCTTTATCCTGGATCGGCGACACTGGAGAAATCAGGCCTTACCAGCAGGTCCCTCCGGAAAATTCTGTTCGGCCTTTTCAAAGAGCACGGGGAAAATCTGGGAGACGTGTTTCCGTCATGGCTGAACGAGAAGTACGACCTGATCGACGGACGCGTGGCGCTCCGCGCCGTGCACTTTCCTCGCAGCAGGGATGAACTGGAGAGAGCCCGGCATCGGCTGAAGTTCGAGGAGTTCTTCTTCATACAGCTGATGCTGTCGAAGCTGAAAAAGGGGAATGAGATCCTCGACGGCTACCGGTTCAGGGAGACCGGCGCCCTCGTTCGAAGATTTATCGACGATGTATTGCCGTTTCAGCTCACCGGTTCCCAGCTGAGGGCGATCCAGGATATCGAGGTCGACACGCAGTCAGGTCGCAGAATGAACCGATTGATCCAGGGCGACGTCGGAAGCGGGAAGACGGTCGTAGCGGTGATCGCCATGCTGAGCGCTGCCGACAGCGGATTTCAGAGCGCCTTTATGGCGCCTACCGAAATTCTGGCCGAGCAACATTACAGGAACCTGAAAGCCTATCTGGAGCCCCTCGGCATTCAGGTGCGTCTGCTCGTCGGCGGCATGCGAAAGGCCGTGCGTGAGGAGATTCTGGAAGGACTGGCCGGCGGGGATATATCGGTCGTCGTCGGAACGCACGCCGTCATCCAGAAAGGTGTTGACTTTCGGGGTCTGGGTATGTGCGTCGTCGACGAACAGCATCGCTTCGGCGTGCTGCAGCGAGCCACGCTCTTCGCAAAGGGAAATCGGCCGCACATGCTCCTCATGACCGCGACGCCGATCCCGAGATCGCTCGCTCTAACGCTCTATGGAGATCTGGACGTGAGTATCATGCGCGATCGTCCGCCCGGTCGGAAGCCCGTGAGCACGGTCATGAAGTGGGAAACCCACAGAGATGAGGTGAATGCGTTTCTGCGAACTGAACTTGAGTCCGCAAGGCAGTGCTATGTCGTTTTTCCCCTCGTGGAGGAGAGCGAAAAGCTTGATCTCAAAGATGCGGAAACCGGGTTCGAAAAGCTCCGTGCCACGTTCGGACAGTTCACCGTGGATCTGCTTCACGGACGGATGACTTCCGATCAGAAGGAAGAAACGATGCGCCGGTTCGAAGAAGGAGAAATCCACCTTCTCGTATCCACCACGGTCATCGAAGTCGGCGTCGATATACCCAACGCGACGGTGATGCTGATCGAGCACGCCGAGCGGTTCGGTCTCAGCCAATTGCATCAGCTCCGGGGACGCATTGGCAGGGGAGAGCACCCGAGTACGTGCATTCTCATGGCCGAATACCCCAGATCGCCTGAAGCGGACACCCGGCTCAGGACCATGGTTCGGACGGATGACGGATTCGAGATCAGCGAAGTGGACCTGAAGCTCCGGGGAGCCGGTGACTTTTTCGGGACCCGGCAGAGCGGTCTTCCTGACCTTCGTATTGCGGATATCGTAACGGATACAGAGATCTTGATCACTGCCCGGCAGGCTGCGTTCGAATTGACGGAGATGGATCCCGATCTCGAATCAGAGGAGCATCGGTTGCTTGCATGCTACTACGATGCTTTTTACAGAGAGGACCGCTTCAACCTGTCCAGAATCGGATAGCCGCCGTTGATAAATCGCGCATCTCATCGTTGGGCTTCGTCGCTGCTCATTGCGGCGTACGCGAGTACGCCTCATTCTTGGGCTTCTCGCCCGCCTTGATCTACCCGATTTCTCTTCCGGCGGTGTTCTCAGGGGTTTTCAACGCACGTAGCTCCCCGCATTGAAGTCGATCGACGTTCCGGTTGCGTGGTCGGCGAGGCCGCTGACGAGCAGCACGACCATCGGCGCGATGTCCCCGGGTTCGGTCATTCTATTTAGCGCCAGATCGTCCGCCACATGCTCCTCACCGTACATGTCGATAAAGTCCTGGGCCATTTCGGTGCGTACGAATCCCGGCGCGATGATAAACGAGCAGATATTCTCCTTCCCGAAAGCGCGGGCGATGGATCGACTGAGGGAGACAAGTCCTCCTTTCGAGGCCGCATAGGCGAGGTATTCCTGAGTATCTCCTCGAAAGGCGGCTCTGGAGGCAATATGAATCAGCCTGCCCCCCTTCGGATTCTGAGCCTGAAAGTGCGCGACGGCCCGTTTGGACAGGACACCCGCTGCGCGCAGGTTCACGGCCATCGTCTGATCCCAATCAGCCGCCCATTCGTTCGTCGGTGCGCTCAGATTACTTTTCAGGGCTATACCCGCATTGTTTACCAGACTGTCGATACGTCCGAATGCGCCGACAACCGCATCAAACAGTTCGTCGCAGGCCGCTGCGTGCGAAAGGTCCGCCTGGAACGGGGCGGCGCCGTTTCCTGCTTTCCGAGCGACTTCTTCAGCTTTCTCCCGGTTCGCCCGGTAGTGTACGGCCACGCGGGCTCCGGCTTCGGCAAGCGCGAGAGAAATGGCTCGCCCTATGCCCCGGCTGCCCCCCGTGACAAGTACGGCCCGACCTGAAAGATCGACCATCATAGCTTCTGAAGCCTTATTTCTCGACAGGGCGTCGCCAAAGAGGCACGAAGGAACAGGGCTCCCCGTACATGAGCTTTCGCGCCACGCGCTGGAGACGCGTGATCACATCCACATATGCGCTGACCGGAACAACGCTGCTGCCGCAGCCCTTGACAACCACGATTCGATCACGGTATTTCTCAAGATCCGTCTGCGCCAGTTTCCGTGCAAAAAGCTGTCGGGCAAGGTCTTCCCGCCGACCCTCTCCGATAGATGCGGCAAAGGGTTCGAGGCGGATTGCAACCAGCATGTAGGCCCAGGTCGGGACGATCGTATCGACCGAGCAGAAGAGGGCGATGTGACTGCCCGTATAGCTTGCCCAGTCATGATCTTTTACGGCATCCCGAAATTCTTTCTCGCGAACGATTAGTCCCTGATACAGGAAGGCCGCCAGGTCGAACTCCACGATCGGTTTCTCGTCGGCCAGCGCCCCGAGGTCGAATACTTCGATTTCGCTCTGGGCTACCTTGTTTACGATTGGTTCCATGCTATCTCTCGTCAAGCACCATTTTCGATTGGAAAAACCGGATAACCGCCTCTGCAGCCGTTCCGATTTCCTCTTCTGTCGTATGTCTTCCCAGGCTGAATCGAATCGTAGCCGCGGCTTCCTCTCGAGAGAGACCCATCGCCAAGAGAACATGGCTGGGCTTCCCCGTGCTGGTCGTACACGCGCTGCCGGTCGATACGGCCAGGAAACCGATATCGGAGATCATGTCCGCAGCAGTAACACCGGGAAACGTAATATTACTGGTCTGCGGAAGCCGGTCTGCGGCAGCGCCGTTGATTACGATGCCGTCGATCGCGGCCATGAGTGATTGCTCGAAGCTGTCCCTCAGAAGCGAAAGCCGACTGAAGTCATTTTCCCGGTTTCGCCTGGCGAGCTCAGCAGCGGCTCCAAGCCCGACGATACCCGGTACGTTGAGTGTTCCGGCCCTCTTACCTCCTTCTTGGCCTCCGCCGTGAAGGATCGAAGCAAGCCGGATCGGCGGCCGTTTTTCCCTGACGTACAGAGCTCCGACTCCTTTCGGGCCGTAAATCTTGTGAGCCGAACAGGCGAGGAGGTCGATGCCCTCGACGCTAACCGGGACTTTTCCGAGAGCCTGTGTCGCATCGGTTAGAAGGAGGGCATTGTGACCGGACAGGATCTTTCTGACTTCGTCCATCGGATGGAGCACGCCCGTCTCGTTGTTCGCCCACATTACCGAGACCAGAATCGTGTCCTCCCTGAGGGCGCTCTTCAGCGATTCCGGATCGATTCGACCGGAGTCGTCCACCGGAAGGATCGTAATCTCGAAACC
>JACZYK010000162.1 GCA_022571135.1 Bacteroidota bacterium | reverse complement strand
TCTCGAGATCCCCACCAGAACCGGATATCCCATCTCCTTGAGTCGATCTACCCCAGACAGAAGTCTCAGATTGTCGTCGACGCTCTTCCCGAAACCGAATCCGGGATCCACAACCAGTTGAAAGACGCCGGCCTGTTCGGCCGTTGAAACGGAAGTCTGCAACGAGTCTAGAACATCGGACACGATATCTTCGGACTCGATCGAGTGAGGCATTTCGCCCGGTGTCCCGACCGAGTGCATCAGGATGAGCACAGCCTCATAGGCGGCAACCGTTTTCGCCATCTCCGGGTATATTCTGAGCCCGGTGATGTCGTTAATGATGTGGGCGCCGGCCTCGAGAACCGCCTCGGCGACCGTGGGGAGAAAGGTGTCGACGGAGACCCACGTCTCTGGCCATCCCGACCGGATGCGTTCAATGACAGGTAGAATCCTGTCGAGTTCTTCTTTAGCGGAGACGGTTGTCGCCCCTTCTCCGTAAATCGAACCCGAGGGCCTGGAAGAAGCGCCGCCGACGTCTATGATGGCTGCGCCTTCCTCGATCATTTCAGCCGCCCGGGCGAGGGCTGAATCCACACCGAAATACAATCCTCCGTCGGAGAAAGAATCGGGGGTGACGTTCAGAATCCCCATGACGTGCACCCCCATTGGTCTGGGCGTACTGCAATCAAGTTGAAGACCTCGCGACCGAAGAATCATCAGGCGATAGAAGTTGAGTACCCGGAGTCGACTCGGCTGAATGACCGATTATGTTCCTGTGCTAAAAGGCCGAATTGTACTACTGAACGGCCTGCGGATCCGCGTGTCCTTCGATGCATAAAAACAATGCCCGAGTGCAGGATCCCACCCGGAAAGGTACGGATTTCCAGACCGAACCCTCTGAGGCAGTACCTTCAAAACGAGCACCAATACTAAAAGTCGTTCACCCGATGACAACCGTTTCTCACCGCCGATGGAGGTCGGCAACCCGTCTCGAGTCTCCGCTGTCTACCGTGCGCCGGTTCAAATCCGATCCCGTTGGTACACAGGAAAGGCTTCTCAGAGACCTTCTGACGCGAGCGACCCACACCGAGTGGGGGCGCCGATTCGGGTTTGGCGAACTGGCTCGAGCCGCGGACGCGGTCCGGATTTATCAGAATCGTGTGCCTCTGCACGGCTACGACGCCTACCAGAAGGATGTAAGGCGAGTGCGTTATGGAGAGGAGGACGTATTCTGGCCGGGCGGTTTCCGTCATTTTGCGGTGTCGAGTGGCACCGCATCGGACGGGACGATCATTCCAGTAAGCGTCGAGATGCTCGAAAAAGACCGCCGGTTCAGTTTGGCTGTGGCACAATCCTACATCCGGGCCACCCATGATCCCCGATTTCTGTTCGGTAGGTTTCTTTCGATTCCGGGCAGAATCGATGAGGACGAGGGAAATCCGGGAGTCATGATCGGCGAGGTAAGCGGTCTGCTTGCTCTGTTTTCTCCCTGGTATATCAAGCGGTTCTACGAGGCCGTCTCTCATGACATCCTTTTTCTGCCGCACTGGGATCATAAACTCGACGCCATCATCGACGCCACCGTCTCGATGGACATCAGGGCGATCGCAATGGTGCCGTCCTGGGCGATTGTACTTTTTCCCAGATTGATCGATCGATACAACCATCGCTATTCTATGCGCGCGCGAACCGTTAACGAAATCTGGCCGAACCTGCAGGTTTTCTTTTCCGGAGGAGTCGCCTTGTCTTCCTATCACGATCTACTCGAGCACCAGATCGGAAAGGTCGATATGCATTTTATCGAGAGTTATGGGGCTTCGGAGGGTTTCGTCTCTTTTCAGGAGCATCCTAATGACAAGGATATGCTTGTCCACCTCGACAACGGCGTGTTCCTGGAATTCGTCGGGGTCGAAGAGAATTCGGAAACTCCAAGCCGCCTGACGATCGCCGACGTGGAGACAGGAATTCGGTATCAGATCTATGTCACAACATGCAGTGGGCTGTGGTCTTATGCCGTCGGGGACGTCGTGCGGTTTACATGTCTTAATCCGCACAAAATCGTCGTTTCCGGCCGAACGAATGAAATGATCGATGTCTATGGCGAAGCCGTTTATGGAGACGAGACGAGAGAGGCCCTCGAGCGGGCATGCAGGGTTACTGGAGCCAGCGTTCGGGATTACCACGTTGCACCGGTAGAAGCGTCCGCAGACCGTCTGCCGGGTCATCAATGGCTGATCGAGTTCGAAACGCCTCCGCCCGATTACGAGGAGTTTTCGGTCGAGATCGACCGGTATCTCCAGGAAGTCAATCGCCACTATGTAATCCGGCGAGAGGCGGAGGCTTTCGCGATTCCGGAAATCATAGCGCTTCCGAAGGGCACTTTTTACGATTGGTTGAAGAAAAATCGAAGAACAGTTAGTGCACAGACGAAAGTTCCAAGAATGCGGGACGACAGGCGAATTGCTGAAGATGTGCTGAGAATTTCCGGAAACAATACGTAATTCATACAGGTATGGTTGTTCAAAAAAACACGTTTTGTGGGAACCTCGTCGATCGCGGAGGCGTGTTGCAGGGCCGCGGTTGTATCTCGGAGGCTGCGGGAAGTGTTCAGTATGTGTTATACGGTGTACAGCCCTGTTGGCAACTGAAACGAATCGTTACTAAGAATTAGAGAAGAGGAAGGGGAATATGTACGTCCCACGCCAGCAGCGCATGCTGGACCAATACCTCCAGGAGATCGGTCAGATTTCCCTTTTGGTTCCGCAGGAGGAGGTTGAGCTCGCCAGACGCATCAAGCAGGGCGACCAAAACGCATTGCACCGCCTGACGCGCGCCAATCTCCGGTTTGTGGTCTCGGTAGCCAAGAAATATCAGGGTCAGGGTCTCACGCTTGCGGACCTGATCAACGAGGGAAACTACGGACTCATCAAAGCCGCACAGCGCTTCGACGAGACGCGCGGATTCAAATTCATTTCGTATGCAGTCTGGTGGATCCGTCAAGCGATCCTTCAGGCGCTCGCCGAGCAGAGCCGTGTGGTTCGGCTTCCGCTGAACCGCATCGGTACGATTTCGAAGATTCGGAAAACGAGCGCCCGCCTTGCACAAACACACGAACGCCAGCCGAACATAGAGGAGCTGGCTAACGAAGTGGAAATCGACGTCGAGAAGGTTCGCGAGGCGCTGCAGCATACGGGCCGGCATCTTTCGATGGACGCTCCGTTCAACGAGGACGACGACAACAGCCTACTGGACGTTCTTCCGGACGAGGGGGATACGTTACCCGACGACATCCTTATGGACGAGTCGCTCAAGATCGACATCGAACGTGCGCTCAGCATGCTGCATCCGAGAGAGGCGGAGATTACGCGCCTTTACTTCGGCATCGGGCGGGAGCATCCTCTGACGCTCGAAGAGATTGGACAGCGTTTCGGACTGACACGTGAGCGCGTCCGCCAGATCAAGGAGAAAGCGCTTCGTAAGCTGCGTCAGAAGCACCGCCGCGAAGAGCTGCAGATGCATATCGGCTGATCTGCGCCAACAATCATGAGCTGGCTGAAATCCGTCCTCATAGATATCCTCATATTCGTCGTCATCGCGATCTACGTGTTTCTGGGGGCGGAATGGGGATACTGGATCATCGTGATCTATACGCCGCTGATGCTGCTTCTGAAAATCGGAGCTCTCACGAGCGGTATAGCCCAAGCGGTCAAACAGAAATCGAACGCGGCTCCGACCTGGTTCTTTCACGCGTTGTACGGCGTAATAGTCGTCTTTTTCCTGGTCGGAAACTATTGGTTGTTCTCCGGAGCGTGGGCCGCGATCTGGCTGCTTTCGGCAATACAAGAAGGCCGTAAAACGGCAAAGAAATCATCTTGAGTCCGCTCGAGAGGCGCCTTGTTATGGCTTGACCGGGGTCTGCGGACGCCGGTTCCACTTCGTCCCGGGTTTTTTTTGCTCACGAATTACCATACGCTCAAGGCCCTCGTTCGGGAATGGCAGTGCCGACTGCAGGGCGCCGTGGTCTTGGGGGCGTTCAGCCAGATGCGCGGCGAATGCACACTGCTGTTCGATACTCAGTCGAACTCGTCCGAGTCCATCTGGTCGCTCAAGATTTCGCTTCAGGCGCCACTCAGATATCTGTTCATGAATCCGGGCGCGAGCCGCGCGAAGAAGAACGTCGCCGAACTATTCCGACGGTGCCGCGGAGTCCACGTGGACGCGATTTCTATGGCTGATGGAGACCGGCTGATCGACATCGGGTTCTCGGACGGTCGCAGCCTTCGAATAGTCCCGTTTGGACCGAGGGCAAATATCTATCTGGTGGGCGCCGATGGCCTGATCGAGGATCAGTTTCGACGCCATGGGGCAGCGACGGGAGATCCACCGCCCGAGGCACAGGTTCATTCGAAACCCGAAACGTCGTCCGAGATGACCCTGGAATGGGGTGAGGATCCTCGCTCTCTACAAAAGCGCGTAATTTCCAGCTTTCCCGGCCTGGGAAACTCGTGATAGTCGAGCGCCGCCTGCTTGAATTCGTCCGACATGGTGCCCTCCCCGGCTTGTTCCTGGCGATTTTGCCAGTATAGCCGGGCATCCGGGAAAAGCCACGACGGCTGGCGACAGGCGGGCCGCGGGCAAAATGAAAGCCCGCGAATTTCACGGGCTTTCATCGATTGGTGCGGTCGAGAAGACTCGAACTTCCACTCCCTTGCGGGAACAGCGACCTCAACGCTGCGCGTCTACCAATTCCGCCACGACCGCAGTATGTTCGTCGGACATGCGAGATAGCAAATCCACCGCCCGACTGCAAGCGCCGCCGCCCGATACGACGCCACTAAACGCCGTCGAGTGGCGCGTCGAGCGCGCGCCGGTCGCCTATCCGCGGGCGATCGCCGAGATGGAGGCGCGCGTCGCCGGCATCCGCGCCGGCGAATTCCCCGAATTGGTCTGGCTCTTGGAGCATCCGGCGCTGTTCACCGCCGGCACCAGCGCCAGGCCCGAGGACCTGACCGGCCTGATCGATCTGCCGGTCTTTCCGACCGGGCGTGGCGGCGAATACACCTACCACGGCCCCGGCCAGCGGATCGCCTATGTCATGCTCGACCTCAGGGCGCGCGGTCCCGACGTGCGCGTCCATGTCGGCCGGCTCGAGGCCTGGCTGATCGCGACACTCGCCGAGTTCGGCGTGGCGGGCGAGCGACGCGACGACCGCGTCGGCGTCTGGGTCCGGGGCGGAACGGGCGACGCCAAGATCGCCGCGATCGGCGTGCGCATCCGCCGTTGGGTCAGCTATCATGGCGTCTCGCTCAATGTCGCACCCGATCTCGACCACTACCGGGGCATCGTGCCCTGCGGCATCCGCGACCACGGCGTCACCTCGCTCGCCGCGCTCGGCGTCGCCGCGACCATGGCCGACGTCGACGCCGCGCTGCGACGGACGTTCGGCGATATCTTCGGCGTGCAAGATTAAGCGATTGTGACCATGACCCTTCTGCCCCTCCGGATATTGTACTTCGAGGATTTGAGCGTCGGCATGACGGCAGTCCACTCGAAGACCGTCAAGTCGTCGGATGTGGTGGGATTTGCCGAGATCACGGGAGACCGGAACCCGATCCATCTCTCGGAGCATTTTGCCGCGAAGACGCCGTTCAAGGGCCGTATCGCTCATGGCCTGTACACCGCCAGCCTGATCTCGGCGGTCATCGGCACGCAGTTGCCTGGTCCGGGCGCGATTTACCTCTCGCAGACGCTGCGCTTCCTCGCGCCGGTGAAGATCGGCGAGCTGAAGCCGTCGCAAGCCGAGCCGGCGCAATAAAGCCAGCATGGCGTTAGAGCCGCTACATTGCGGGCTCGTGAATATGAATCCTTCAGCCATGCCCTCTACCGTTTTGTTGCCACCATTGCTTCCATGATTCACCAGTTGCATGACCCCAAAACTGGTCCCAATCGTTTACACAAGCGGCATCAAATTGTTTCGTCCAATCGGACGGCCGGCCAGACCATTTGTTTCCATGACCGTAGAAGTCCGTCCTTTTCCAACTAACAGCGCAAAAGTCGGCAATCCGGCGCTGCGTCGATTCCTCAAGGATATCCTCGTACCATACCCTCAAGACATCTTCGCCCTTCCACTTCCAAAATCGTGGATTCGATGTTTCGAAGCGTTGTCCAGCCAACTTCGGTAGCGCCATCGGTAGGAAATTTCGGGTTAACCATGAGAATTCCGAACAGAAAAAAGAAAGGTCGAAACGCAAAGGAGGTTGCGATTATTTTCCTTTTGATGTGGATTGTTTTTTTACCCGGCACAGTTTCAGGTGAACCTTTAAATAGAATCGGTTATCACATTGCTTATTCGTCCAATAAATACTCTATCAAAAATACCGACGATGTTACCCAGGAGTTTAAAAGTTCAGGGTTAGGCTTGGGTGTTGACGCCCAGTTTCTAGCGACCAAGATTGTCACATTGAACCCTTTTCTCTTGGTTTCC
>JACZYK010000161.1 GCA_022571135.1 Bacteroidota bacterium | reverse complement strand
AGGACGATCACGTCCGCTCGCGGATCGGACAGGTTCGGTATCTAGGTGAGCTGCTCTGCGACTGGGACATTCCCATCGTCCTCCCGGTCGGCGGCCATGCAATCTTCCTGGACGCATCCCGTTTCTACGCCCACCTAACGCAGGACGAACTCCCGGCCCAGACGCTCGCGACCGCACTCTACAGAGAATCAGGTGTCCGGGGCATGGAGCGAGGGATCGTCAGTGCGGGCCGCGATCCGGAAACGGGCAAGAACCGGTATCCGAAGCTCGAACTGATGCGCCTGGCAATTCCGCGGCGTGTTTATACCCAGGCGCATATGGACGTAGTCGCCGAAGGCATCAAGGCTGTTTACGAAAACCGGGGCCGGGCGAAAGGCCTCAAGATGGTATTCGAGCCCAAGTACCTGAGATTCTTCCAGGCGCGCTTCGAACCACTCGGAGTGTCCACGGCGCCAGCCGATGCGCTCGAGGAAGAGCATCCGGACGCGGTGACGGAGGATCTGTAAGCACGGTTATCGAGCAACCTCTGATCCATCCGACGAATCGCGCGTGATCGCAGTGAAAGAGTCCTGCGGATCTGTCCCGGAGAATACGATTCGATCCTTGACGGTCGTTATCTACCTCGACGGAATAGTATGCGCCGATGGAAACATCGGCGCTCGAAGTCGTATGGTAGGTATACGGAGAGTTGGTTATGAGAAATTTCTGGCGTGACTATGGTATAATAGGCGTCCTTATCGCGATCGCCGTCGGCGGTTACTTTTTGATCGGTGAACGCAAGACCGATATCCTGTCCTACTCGCTCGACGCCATCGGAAATCGGCTGATTGAACTGGTCGATGATGATGCCAGGAAAGAGGACGTAGCCGATGCATTTTCTCGATTCAAAGACCGGGTGTCGTCCAAAGAAGTGGCGCCCGAGCAGATCGAAAACATAGCGGCGAACGTGTTGAACCTGAGCACCTCCGGCGCACGACTGTCTCCGGAGGAAGCGGAAATGGTCCTTGATCTGGCTCTGGAGCCACCGGCCGATGTGTTGCCCATCCCTCAGATTCTCTTGGGCGAGCTCCCGGCAGCCACCGATAAAGTAACTCCCGTGTCACCACCATATGCACCGGGAACCGTCGTGGTTTCGGATGATCAGCTTGTGAGGCTGGGATCCCGCGTATCGGCCATGGTCTTGTTCGCAGAGAAAATGAGTGAAATGGCTGCGTCAGAAAAGAACGGGAAGGATTTTTCGAAGCACTATCACTTCGCCTTCGTTGACGGCCTTCGCATCGTCGTCGATACCATGGCCAAAACCGTCTTGGCGCGCGAAGAACTTCGTGAACTCATGTCCGAATTGGATCGTGAAAAATGGGTAGACTGGAGACAGAATCTGGTGGAGGAAAGACGCGTCCGAGACGAGATGATCCAGAAAGTTAAAGAGCGCATTTCGATAGCGCGACGCCAGGAGGGCGTCGTGGTTTCTCGGCCGCCCGGCGAATGGACCGCACTAGTCAAATTGGAGCGGTTGAATCGGCTGCAGGAGCTCGGCCTCGTAGTCAATATGGACACCGCCCTGTTACGAATGCGCGTTGACATCACTATCAGGGAAGCGATGAAGCGCTTCGAGGAATCCCGCGAAGCGGCCAAAGAAGCGGCTGTTCGGGTTGAGTCGAATTAGTGCTTACTCCAGAGAAGACGCATGAAAATTGCCAAACGGTTTCGCTGGGAAGGCGCGCATCGGCTACCCTGGCACGAAGGTCTCTGCAAAAATCTGCACGGCCACTCCTATACCATGTTCGTGGAGATCGAGGGAGAACCCGACGAACGCGGCCTGCTGATGGACTTCAAGGACCTGAAGCACTGCATGGTAGATCTGGTGGAAGCCTGGGACCACGCAACGGTCGTGGATGAGAAGGACACCGAGCTTCATGAGGTGCTCACGAGTAGGGGATGGAAACATTACGTCCTTCCTTTCGACACTACGGCTGAAAACATGTGCATATATGCTGCTGAATACCTGATTCGTACGTCCCGTAGCATTCTCGAGGCACACCGAATTCATACCGTTCGGGTCCGGATCGCGGAGACGGAAACGTGCTACGCCGAGGCCGTAAGGCACCTGACTGACTGACGACGTAAGCAGGTCGAGCCGGAGTCCGACGCGCGACAGGACGAAAAATCCCCTGTCCGCCCCGGCGGTCAGTTGTGGCTAAGGAAAAATTCCCATCTCCCTGTAGGAGACGGCGACCTTGTCGATAGCTCCGATGAATGCGGCTGTTCGGAGATCCGTGACATGGCGCTGTTTCAGTTCGCGGATTTCCTCGTACGCCGTGATCATCGTCTCCTCCAACCCGGAGTCCACGAGATCAACCTCGTCCGCCCCTGCTGCCAGTTCGTCGACCTGCTCCGGAGTGATTGTTACGCCTGCGGCATCCGAGAGCGCCTGGATGATTCGACGGTTCGTGCGCTGTTCGAATCGTTTGTTCATTCGCCCGAAGCGTACGTGGGACAGATTTCTGAGCCACTCGAAATAGGAGACCGTAACGCCCCCGGCGTTCAAATAGATATCAGGGATGATAAGCACGCCTTTTTCGAGTAATTTCTCGTCTGCGTCTGCCGTTATCGGACCATTCGCTGCCTCCCCGATAATTTTCGCCTGGATTCGGTCGGCGTTTTCTACGTTAATCTGTCCTTCGAGCGCAGCCGGAACCAGAATGTCGCAGGGAAGCTCCAGCGCGTCTGCAGAGCACTCGAGGTTCTTTGCTCCCGGATAGTCCAGAATCAAGCCCGTAGACTTTCGATGATCGACAACGCTCTCGAGGTCGACTCCGTCCGGGTTGTAAATGGCTCCTTCGTATTCGGCGAGGCCGATAATCCTGGCGCCCCCTTCATGAAGATACTTGGCAGTGTGGTATCCGACGTTTCCGAGCCCTTGAACGACTACGGTCTTGCCCTCCAACCCCGGATCGAGACCGAGCCCAGCCATGTCGTCCGCGGAGGCGCATGCTTCCCGGATGCCATAGAACGCCCCGCGCCCCGTCGCCTCGGTTCGTCCCCGGATTCCGCCGAGACCGACGGGTTTACCCGTGACGCAGGCGAGTGCGTCGAGTGGGTCGTGGGAGAGCGTCGTATACGTATCCAGAATCCAGGCCATTTCTCGTGCGCTCGTCCCGTAGTCGGGTGCAGGAACATCGATCCCGGGCCCGATAAAATTCTTTCGCAGGAGTTCGAACGTGAGTCTTCGCGTCAACCGTTCGATTTCTGATGAAGAAAATTCCCGTCTATCGATCTGTACTCCTCCCTTCGCCCCTCCGAACGGCACGTTCACGATGGCGCATTTATACGTCATGAGCGACGCGAGTGCCATCACTTCGTCTTCGTTGACGGTCGGTGCAAACCGGATGCCCCCTTTTACGGGTAGCTTGTGCTGGCTGTGTTCGGCTCGCCATGCCTTGATGACCTTTATCGATCCGTCGTCCCGCACCAGCGGGAATTCCATGTGGTATACGCTGTTGCAAAGGCTGATCTGCCTCAGAAGTCCCTTCGGATGCTCGGTGAAGGCTGCGGCCTTGTCGAACATCCGATTTACCTGGTTTAGAAAGCTGATCTCGCTCAATGTATCCATCCTCTAACGCGTGTGTGAAACTGCGGCCGGTACCCAAAAGGCTACCATATCAACCGAACAAATACAACTAGCCTCGATTGCACAGCGTGGATACGTTGCGTATGCTTCCCAACCTATCTCCCCCAGAAGTGCTTCGAATGGTTTTTCGGGGATGATTACGGCGACGATTATTCTATGGCGATAACCGCGAAAACACGACTGGTTGTTCTGCTGGGAGACCCCGTCTCCCACTCGTTGTCCCCGCTGATTCACAACCTCGCATTCGAGGCGGAGCAACTGGATCTGGCGTACATCGCCATGAGGGTGAAAAAGGAGTTCCTGGATCAGGCCATTGCCGCCTTGCAGTCCCTCGGATTTGCAGGTGCCAATCTTACCATCCCGCACAAGCAGGCTGCCATCCCATATCTGGATGAACTGACGGATCGGGCACGCGTAGTGGGCGCGGTCAATACGATTCAGTTCAAGAGTTCCGGGGTAGATCTTCCGGCTCGTCTCATAGGCGACAACACGGACGTGGCGGGCTTTCTCTCGCCGCTAGACGTTTACCGCGAAAAACTGGCCGGTTCGAGCGTGCTGGTCTGGGGATCCGGAGGCGCAGCGAGGGCCGTCGTATTTGCCGCTGCATCGGAGCTGAAGGCAACGCGTGTCACCATCGTCTCCCGCTCGGCGGAAAAGGGACGCGAGATCCAATCTTTCATCGAGCAGCGGAGTACCACCGATATCGACGTGCTTCCCTGGGACGAATCTGCGACTGCGATGGCCGCGGCTGATCTGCTCGTGAACGCGACCCCTCTGGGCATGACGCCGCATATCGACTCTACGCCATGTGCTCACCCGGGACTTCTCCACAGCGGTCAGATCGTCTACGACCTCGTTTACAATCCCTTGGTAACGCGGCTGCTAGAGCAAACAGCCGAGGCCGGTGCGATGGGCATCAGCGGTCTTGAGATGCTGATTGGGCAGGCGGCCGCGGCGTTCAAGGGATGGACCGGTGTGGAAATGCCCGTAGAGCTCGTTCGGGAGGCGCTTAAGGACAGATTCATGAAGCAGAAATAGAGTGAATCGCAAGCTACATTCCTTCTTTGATCCGACGATCGGCGCGGACTCGCCCAACCCCGGACTGGATCTTGAATTCGATGCGAGCAACCTGCCGGATCTCACGGACGATACCCTCAAGCAGGAACGGCTCGAACGGGCGAGCACCATCCCTTCTTCCTGGTATACCCACTCTTCATTCCACGCATTTGACATCCATTCTGTCTTCTCGACCACGTGGCAGTATGTCGGACACGAAAGTCGAATTCCCGAACCCGGAGATTATCTCTCGGAGACCGTCGGTGGAAATCCGCTGATCATTATCAGGGCCGACGATGGATCGCTGAAAGCGTTCTACAATGTCTGCGGACATCGCGGTGGACCTCTGACGATGCAAGCTTGCGGTTCGGCAAAAGTGCTGCAGTGTAAATATCACGGTTGGACGTACCTGCTCGACGGCTCATTGCGCGGTGTTCCTCGATTCAATCGTACAGACCTGTTTGACAAGCGTGACTTCGGACTCGTGCCGGTCGCAGTGGAATCATGGGCCGATCTCGTCTTCGTATGCCTTGTGCCCACCCGGAGCCTCTCCGTCCGGGAGCAGATGAAGGAATTTGACAAGCGGATCAGACCGATGAGCATCACGGACAAGCATTACCATGGACGGGAGATCTATGAGCTAGCTTGCAATTGGAAGGTTTATGTGGACAATTATCTGGAAGGGTATCACATCCCGCTGGTCCATCCGGACCTTTGCGATCTTCTTGATTATCGCTCGTATGTCACCGAAATCAGTCCGTATTACTCGCTCCAGTACAGCCCGCTCAAAAGTGAGGGGCATATTCACAACGCAGGCTCAGGGGATGTTTTCTATTTCTTCGTGTACCCCAATTTCATGATGAATATTCTTCCCGGCCGTCTGCAGATAAATCGAGTAGTCGCCACGGGTTACCGATCATGCCGCGTCATATTCGACTACTATTACGATCGACTCCAAACCGAAGAAGCGCGGCAGATGATCGAGGAGGACTACTCATTCTCGAGACAGGTTCAGGAGGAAGACATCGAAATTTGCGAATATGTCCAACGTGGACTGGAGTCGAATGCGTACGACAGGGGCCGATTCTCGGTCGATGCAGAGAAGGGCGTGCATCACTTTCAGAGTCTGCTGAAGGATTCCTATCGGAATGCTCTGGGCCGATCCGGTTAATCCTTTCCCGGCATCTTCCTCCCGATCATGGCGTTACAACGCTTACCCGCTATTCCGTGACCGCATGAAGATCGGCCTTGCACAGATCAACACCATCGTCGGAGACATTGCGGGCAACAGCCGTAAGATTATAGAGTACGCCGGGAGGGCTGCCGCGGAAGGCGCTGATTTGGTCGTTTTCCCTGAGATGACCGTCACCGGGTATCCCCCGCTTGATCTTCTGGACAGCGCGGCGTTCATCGACGCCGCAGAAGCGGCGATAGGTTGGATTTCAGATCGCCTTCCACCGGATATCGGCGCTATAATCGGTGCTCCTGCCCGAAACCGGAATGAGACGGGAAAACGTCTCTTCAACGCAGCTTTTCTACTCCAGGCAAAGATGGAGCCGATACGCGTGGATAAAATGCTGCTCCCCACGTACGATGTCTTCGATGAATACCGATACTTCGAACCGGCTACAATACAGAATGTAGTGACGTTTCGAGGGCTGCGTCTCGGACTTCACGTGTGCGAAGACATGTGGAATCACGAGGATTACTCAGAGTACCACATCTACGACAGGGATCCCCTGGAAGAGTTGGCTGAGGCCGGAATCGACCTCTTCATAAACATTT